>NZ_JBIAFE010000009.1:0-282785 GCF_042869115.1 Micromonospora sp. NPDC007230
TGCGAGCGTTTGACGGTGGGTCGGGAACGGGCGCACTCGACCGGGGTGGAGTCGACCAACCACACACCATCGGTCCACAGGTCGGTGTCCACGGCTACCGCCCGAATCGCCTTCTTGAGCAGCGGCAACGCCGCGCGTAGCCGCTTGTTGTAGCCGGACTGGCCAGGAAGGTAGGGAAATGCCCCAGGCAGGTGTCGGGGCACGAACCGTAGCCAGCGGGCCTCGGAACGCACCCCGAGCAACACCTGCGCCACGGCCAGGGTCAACAACTCGGCATCGGTCAACTTCGGCGGTCGTCCAGCGCGGGCAGGCCGCCCGAGCCAGTCGTCGATCTTCACGTACAGTGCGGTGAGAAGGGTGTTGATGTCTGTCGTCACAAACGCATCATCAACACCCTTCGCTGCGTCCGCAGCCCCATCCTGAGTTAGGACTTACTCGTCTAGATGACAGTCGCCCGGGCGGCAATGGCCTGGTCCACGGCCCAGCGGGCGGCGGCCCACGCGAGCGCGTCGTTGAGGTTCGCGGGCCGCCTGCTCCAGGGCCGTACGGTGATCGCCATCGCCCACCACCTGCACACCGCGCACGCGGCCGATCGGGTCGCAGTGGTCGAAGGCAGGCGCGTCACCGAGCTCGGCGCGCACGACGAGCTGGTCGCCGCCGACGGAGCGTACGCCGCGCTGTGGCGTTCATCGCACGGAACCGACCCGCCCGTCTGACCGGTTGACTGCGTTGACCGCACGGTGCGCACCCCTTAGCGTCTTCGTTTAGCAAACCGATTTGCACCGGGGTCCGAAGGAGAGATCATGAGCGCGCCTCAGCCCGGCGGCCCGCGGTCCGAGCTCGGAGTAGCGATGATCGGCTACGCGTACATGGGTGCCGCTCACTCCCAGGGGTGGCGCAACGCGCACCGGTTCTTCGACCTGCCGGTCCGCCCGGCGATGAGCGTGATCTGCGACCGCACCGAGTCCGCCACCAGAGCGGCCGCCGACAAGATGGGGTGGGCGGACTGGACGACGGACTGGCGGCAGGTCCTCGACCAGGACGATGTTCAGGTCGTCGACATCTGCACGCCAGGCGACACCACGCCGACATCGCCATCGCGGCCCTGGAGGCCGGGAAGCACGTGCTGTGCGAGAAGCCGCTGGCGAACACCGTCGCCGAGGCCGAGCAGATGAACTCCACGGCCGAGGCGGCACAAGCGCGAGGCGCCCTGTCCTCCGTCGGATTCAACTACCGGCGTACACCGGCGCTCGCCTACGCGAGGCGGCTCGTCGAGGAAGGCGCCGTGGGCACGGTTCGCCACATTCGTGCTCACCACCTGCAGGACTGGATTGTGGACCCGGAGTTCCCGCTGGTCTGGCGACTGCAGAAGGACAATGCCGGATCCGGCGCGCTCGGCGCACATGTCGTCGACCTCTCCCAGTTCCTCACCGGCCAGCGCCTGACCGAGGTCTCGGGCCACCTCACCCGCTTCGTCGAGCGCCGTCCTCTCGCACAGGTGACGTCCGGGCTGAGTGCGAGCGGCGGCGCCGAGTCCGGCGAGGTCAACGTCGACGACGCCGCGGTGTTCTTCGGGCGCACCGACGGCGGCGCGCTCGCGACCTACGAGGCGCCGACGGCCTCCAGGTCCAGCGGGTGCTGGACGCCGTTGAGCGATCCCCGGCAGCGGGCGCCGGCTGGACCGCAGTCTGACCAATGCCCGACGGAGCACCCGTGCGTGCGCTCCCCGGCGGCGAATCGGGCCGCCTGCGGCGTCGTTCGACGCCGCGTTCTCCCCAGGCCGCTGACCGGTCGCCCTTACCGGTCACCACTACTGAGAGAGGCACACACTTGAGCAAGCTGCGCGTCGGCGTGATCGGACTGGGCGAGGTCGCCCAGGTCATCCACCTGCCCGTCATCGAGTCGTTGCCCGACCGCTACGAGCTCGCGGCGATCTGCGACATCTCGCCGGGCCTGCTGGAGCGTCTGGGCGCTCGCTATCGGGTCAAGCACCGCTACACCGACTTCCGCGAGATGCTCGCCGCCGGCGGCCTGGACTGCGTGGTCGTGCTCAACAGCGACGAGTACCACGCGGACTGCACGGTCGCGGCCCTCGACGCGGGTCTCGACGTACTGGTCGAGAAGCCGATGTGCCTCAGCCCCCGCGAGGCACAGGAGATCATCGCGGCGCGCGACCGGTCGGGGAAGACCGTGATGGTCGCCTACATGCGGCGTTTCGCACCGGCGTTCACCGAGGCGGTCGAGAAGCTGCCCGAGCTCGGCCCGATCCGCTACGTGCGTGTCCACGACGTGATCGGCGAAAACCGGCTGATCGTCGACCAGACGTCGTACGTCGACCGGCCGGACGACGTCCCGCAGGAGGCGGTCGACGAGAAGTGGGCGCGCCGCTCGGCGCTCGTGAAGGAGGCGCTGGGCGACGTTCCCCAGGAGCTGGAGTGGACCTACGGGTTGCTCTGCGGCCTCGGCAGCCACGACCTCTCCGCCATGCGGGAGCTGCTCGGCCGCCCGAAGGAGGTCTCGGCAGCGAAGATGTGGCGCAACGGCGGCTACCTCGTCGCGCTCCTCGACTACGGCGACTTCGTCGTCACCTACGAGACAGGGGTGGACGACCAGCTGCGTTACGACACCTACATCGAGGTGTACGGCGCGAGCGGCACGATGAAGGTGGAGTACGACACGCCCTACGTCCGGCACTTCCCGACGACGCTGCATCTGGAGCTCACCGACGGCGACTCCTACGAGCGTTCCGTGCGGCGACCACACCTCAAGGACCCCTACACCTATGAGCTCGAACACTTCCACGAGGCGGTCACCACAGGTGCGACGCCCAAGACGACCCCGGAAGACTACGTGCAGGACATGGAGCTCTTCATCGAGATCATCCGAGCCCTGGAGAACGGCTGATCACGCCCCGGGACGACGTCGGGCGGGGCGGCATTCGGAAGATAAATCGAGCCCAGCCGAAGATAGGTGTCGTGGCCCCGGGGCGCCGCGCCGTAGCGTCGTCCTCGCCCCTGTCCCCGGAACACCCGTACCCGGAAAGGCGCCACCGCGATGACTGAGACCCTGACCGACGCCGATGTGGCGTTCTTCCGCGAGAACGGCTATCTGTTGCCCGGCCGCCAACTGCTCCCGGAGGATCGCCTTTCGCGGCTCGAGCTGATCTTCAACGAGCACCTCGAAGCCAGGGGCGACAAGCTCTCCGACGAGCTCGACACGCCGCACTACCACGACGAGCGGCTGCTGGATCACCTGCTCTCCGACGAGGTTCTCGACTGGGTCGAGCCGCTGGTCGGCCCGAACATCGCCCTCTGGTCGAGCCACTTCATCTCGAAGGACCCCTTCACCGGCCGGGCGACCCCCTGGCACGAGGACAGCGCGTACTGGGAGGGCCGCTTCGACGACTACGACAACATCGTCACGATCTGGCTCGCCCTTGAGGGCGGCTCGTTCAAGGAGAACGGCTGCATGCGGGTCATTCCGGGCTCGCACCTGGACGGCGGGTTCTCGGACAACTACCGGCCCACCGACATGACCGAGCAGACCTTCCACGCCGAGCTCGCCGGTGTGGACGAGGCGGAGGCCGTCTACTTCGAGTTGCAGCGCGGCGAGTTCTCGATGCATGACGGCCGGATCGTCCACGGCGCCCGAGCCAACACCAGCGCCACCCGTCGCACCGGCTACACCATGCGGTACTTCCCGAGCTCGGTGAAGATGCAGGACGTCCCACAGAACGAAGGCTGGAAGATCTGGCTGGCCCGAGGGGTCGACCTCGCCGGCAACGACTACGCGAACGCACCCGCCCGCGCGTGAGGTTCGGCACATGAGACTGGGACTTCTGACCGCCTGCCTGCCCGGCGAGTCGCTCGAGGACATCGCCCGGTGGGCCGGCGGCCACGGGTACGCCGCCCTCGAGGTCGCCGCCTGGCCCGACCGGCCCGGCCGCGACTGGGAGTCCAGCCACCTGAACGTCGAGGCATTCGGGCAGGCCGACGCCGACAGGGTCGCCGCGATCCTCGACCGGAACGGCCTGACTCTGTCGGCGCTCGCGTACTACGAGAACAACCTGCATGACGACCGGGAGGTTCGCGAGGCGACGCACGCGCACCTGCGCCGGTGCATCGACGCCGCCCACCTGCTCGGCGTGCGCCTGGTCGGCACCTTCGTCGGCCGCGACGTGACGCTCACGGTGGCCGAGAACCTCCGGCTGGCCGAGCAGGTGCTGCCGCCGCTGGTCGAGTACGCCGCGGCCCGCGACGTACGCCTCATGATCGAGAACTGCCCGATGGAGGGCTGGCATCCCGACGGCTATCCGGCCAACCTCGCGTACTCGCCCGAGCTCTGGGGCTGGATGGCCGACCTCGGGCTGTGGCTCAACTACGACCCCTCGCACCTGGTCTGGCTCGGCATCGACCCACTGGCGGCGCTCGAGGCGCACGCCGACCGGATCCTGCACGTTCAGGCCAAGGACGTCGAGGTGCACGCCGCCGCCCGCAACCGCTATGGGGTGTTCGGGCAGGTGCTCGACAAGCAGCCCTGGAAGAGCGGGTGGTGGCGCTACCGCATCCCCGGCCTCGGTGAGGTCGACTGGCGGCGCCTGATCGACGCGCTCCACCAGCACGGGTACGAGGGTGTCGTCTCCGTCGAGCACGAGGACCCAGTCTGGAGCGGTGACCCCGGCCGCATCCGCCAGGGCCTGACCATCGCACACCGCACCCTCGCCCCGCACGTCCACGTCTGATCGACCGCCCAGGAGGGCCCCGCCCATGCACCGCGGTGTCTACTTCGATGCCTGGTTCCCCCGCCAGCACTGCTACCACCCGAGTCTCCCGCCCCGCCGCCTGCGAATGGTCGACGAGCTCGTCGACTACCGCGCCACCGTGCTGGTGTGGTCTGCCATGGGCGGTGGCTCGCTGGCCCTGCCGTACCTCGAGCAGGAGGCGTTCGGCCCGGTCGACGCCCGCTCGCGCTTCTACGGCTTCGTCAATGACAGCGAGTTCATCGCCGCCTGTCACGAGCGGGGCATCAAGGTGCTGGGCATCATCTTCGAGGCCCAGGGCTGGGAGTTCCCGGTCGAGCTGACCGACCAGGAGGACGCCGTCCTCGCCCTCAATGAGCTTCGCGGCGTGGGAAAGCGCGACTGGATGGGGCTGCGTGAGTTCTCGTCCAACCGCTACCCGAAGCTCTGGAAGCCGATCGAACACTACTTCCCCGGCGGGCTGGTGAACTCCGACGGTGACCCGGTCACCGACCTGATCGAGGAGTGCGTGGTCCGCGACATCCACGGCCGGCCCTGCCATGCGCACTGGGTGGAGTGCCCGGATCGCGAGCACCAGTGCTTCTACATGGACCGCAACAACCCGGTCTGGCGCGAGTACCTCAAGGCAGTGATCAGGATCCAGGTCGATGCCGGTGTGGACGGGATCCAGCTCGACGAGGCCGAGCTGCCGATGGGTGCATTCCAGTACGGCGCTTGCTTCTGCAAGGACTGCATGAAGGGTTTCCGCGCCCACCTCCAGGGGCTGAAGCCCTCGGAGGTGGACGTCGTGCTCGACGGGGTCGACCTCGAGACCTTCCACTACGGCGACTGGCTGCTCGCGCAAGGCTACGACTTCAAGTCGGACCGCGAGTCGACGCCGCTGTTCGGCGACTACTACGCCTTCCAGTGCCTGTCGATCAAGAGGCATTTCGCCGAGCTCGCCGACTACGCTCGCGAGTACGCGCGGTCGCGCGGCCGCGAGATCATCGTCTCCGGCAACTTCTTCAACCTCGAGCCGATGTACCTCGCCCTCGCCGACGACGTCGACCTGGTCATCACGGAGATGCGGAACACGACGTACCGCCAGCCGGACTGGTACCGGTACGTCGCGGCGTTCGCCGGTGACAAGGATGTCGTAGTGGTCGAGAACCCGTACGGCGGTGTTGTTCCGGAGCTGATTGACCTGCTCGGGAAGGGCAAGGGATACGACCTCTTCCGGCTCTCGCTGTTCGAGGCGGCGGCGATGGGCTCGAACATGTCGGTGCCCTACGGTTCTTGGATGGGCAGCGTCATCGAGGACTCGTTCTACGCGCCCCACGAGCTCGCCAGCGGGATCCAGGCGTTCCTGGCCGACCACGAGCAGCTGTTCGCGCGCCGGACCGCCAACGACGTCGCGGTCGTCTTCAGCGTCGAGAGCACGCGCGAGCTGATCGGCAAGGCGGACGCCGGCGACAACACCACCAACGCGCGCGATGAGTCGGTGGTGGTGCCGTATCGCGTCGTGACGAAGACGCTCTCGGACGCCGCGGTGCCCTACGACGTGGTGATCTGGCCGGACGGCGTCACCGCTGCGGACCGCTCGAGCACCGAGGCGCTGCTGCGGTACTCGACCGTGATCCTGCCGGACGTCTTCGCACTGACCGAGGGCCAGGTCGCCGCCGTCGAGGGATACCTCGCGGCCGGCGGGACGGTCGTCGTCACCGACCGGGTGGCAAGCTCCCTCCCGCGGCACGGAGGTGTCCGCACCGCGCGCCGCGCCGTGCTCGACGAGCTGCTTCCGCACGGGCGGCAGGTCGAGACCACGGTGTCGGCCGCCGCGAACGTCCAGCACCTGGCCGACGGCTCCTACGCGCTGCACCTGGTCAACTACGACTACGACCGCGATGTCGACGCGGTGCGCGCGCTCACCGATGTCCCGCTGCGCGTGCGGCTGCCGAAAGACCGGGAGCACGCGACCGTGGTGGCGAGCGACGGGACGCGAACGCCGCTGAAGGTGGTCCGCGAGCAGGGTGCGCACGTCGTACGCCTCGACTCGCTGGGTGTCTACGCGATCGTGGTCTTCCACGATGGGGAGCTGCCGTGAGGATCGCGGCGCTGCGTGGGCGCGAGACCTTCGAGGTCGAAAAGGTCCCGGTTCCGTCGATCGAGCCGCATGAGGTGCTGGTCCGCGTCGTGGCCTCGGGCGTGTGCGCGTCGGAGCTCGAGCCGTGGCTGACCGGTCCGCCGGTGGGGGAGGTCCGGTACCCGGGCCACGAGGTCAGCGGCGTGGTCGTCGAGATCGGCGCCGAGGTAACCGTGCCGGCGGTCGGGGACCGGGTCGGCGTCTGGGTCACCGAGCGCGGCTTCGCGGAGTACGTCGCGGTGCGCGCGGCGTACTGCTTCCCGGCGGGCGACGGCCGGCTCGACGAGGCGCTCGCGGAGCCGATCGCCTGCTCCGTCAACGCCGTCGAGGCCGCCGACGTCCGCCTAGGCGACGACGTGGTCATCATCGGGGCCGGATTCATGGGGAACCTGGTGCAGAAGCTCGCCGCCCTGCGCGGCCCGCGGCACCTGATCGTGGCCGACGCGCGCGCCGACGCCCTGGAGCGCGCCGTCCGGCTCGGCGCCACGCGGACCGTTGACGTGACGAAGGAGTCGCTGCCCGACGTCGTACGGTCCCTCACGGGCGGGCGCGGCGCCGATATCACCTTCGAGTGCACGGGCACTCAACGCGCCCTCACGGTGTGCGGTGACACCACCCGGATGAGCGGCACGATCGCGATCGTCGGCTTCCATCAGGGCGCCGATCGCACCATCCCGCTTGCTTACTGGAACTGGATGGCGTTCAGGGTCGTCAACGCCCACTTCCGTGACGTCGCGGTGATCATGCGCGGCATGTCGGTCGGCATGCGCCTCCTCGCCGGCGGCGTGCTGTCGATGGACGGCGTCGTCAGCCACCGCTTCCCACTCGAGGAGATCAACACCGCCTTCGCCACGCTGCGCGAGAAGCCTGATGGGTTCGTGAAGGCGGTCGTGACGTTCCCGGAGCCGTGACTGTGGTCGGTCGCCACTCAGGCCGTGCCGCGCTCGATCAGCGGGCAGGGCAGCACGACAGTCCGTCCGGCACCGGTGTAGCGGCCCGACATCCGGCTCATCAGCAGGTCGCCGGCTGTGCCGCCGGCCTCGTACGCCGGGTTGCGGACCGTGGTCAGCCCCGGTGTCACGATTGTGGCGGCGTCGACGTCGTCGAAGCCCACGATGGCCACGTCCTGCGGGACGGACAGTCCCAACTCGTGGGCCACGTCGAGCGCTCCGATCGCCATCAGGTCGTTCGCGCAGAAGACGGCGTCAGGTCGGACCTCGAGCGCCATGAGCGTCTTCATGGCCTCGTAGCCTCCCTTGCGGGTCCAATCGCCGCGCACCATCCGTTCGGCGGGAACCTTCCGCTTCGCGGCCTGCATCGCCGAACGGAAGCCCGCCGTGCGCGCCGCGCCGTAGTGAGGCGGGCCCTGGATCATTGCGATCCGCTGGTAGCCGCGTGAGGCCAAGAAGGAGGCGGCAGCGCGAGAGCCGGTCTCATCGTCAGGGATGACCGCGTCGCAGAGGGGATGGTCGAGCTGGTCACCGATGCAGATGATGGGAGTCTGCTTGTCGGCCTCCCCGAACGTGACCTGCGACGCGGTCTCGCCGGACGCGAAGACGATGCCGTCCACTCCGCGGTCCAAGGCGTCCTGGAAGAACCTGCGCTCTCGGTCGTGCTGGCCGTCGGTGTTGCAGACGTATGTCCCGTGCCCGGCGGCGTCGACGGCGTCCGCCAGGCCTCGGGTGAGCACGGCGTAGAACGGGTTGGTGATGTCGGGGACGACGACCGCGATCATGTGCGACTGCCGGGTCCGCAGGTTGCGGGCCACGATGTTCGGCCGGTACCCGAGTTCGCGGATCGCGTTTATCACGGTGCCTCGGGTGGCGACTGCGACCGCGCGCTTGCCGGACAACACGTGGGAGACGGTGGTGGGGCTCACCCCGGCGCGGCTGGCGACCTGCGCGATCGTCACGCGCGAGCGTTGATCGGACGCTGCCTCGCTCCTCGACATAGCCGTATCCTACTGGGAGACCTGGCAGCAAAACGATTTGGGGTCGTCCCATGACCGACCTGGTCGAGCGGTTCAGCAGCGAGTCGCTGCTCCTTCCCGACAGCGGTGCGCGGGTGATGCGGCCACGGCTACGCACCGTCGGCGTGCACTGGCACGACTACTACGAACTGTGCCTGGTGGTCTCAGGGGTGGCTGAGCACGTGGTGAACGGCGCCCCGCGACCGATCGGCCGGGGGAGTGCCTTCCTGCTGTCGCCCGCGGACTTCCACGCCATCCGGCCGATCGGTCACGAGCCGCTCGATTGCTACAACACCGTCATCGACCCGGGGCTCATGGAACGACAGCTCGCCGGGCTGGGGCCGCCCTCGGTCGGTGACCTCCCGTGGCAGACCGACGACTTCCTCGATGCGGAAGTCGACCTGCGCCGGCTCCAGGCAGAGTTTGAGGAGCCACGGTTGGGCAGCGCACGACTGGTCGAGGCGCTCGTAGGATGCCTGGTGGTCGAGCTCGCGCGGCGCCAACTGGTCGAGGCCGCGGTCGCCGACCACCGCCTCGGCGGGTCCGATGAACTGCGGGCCGCGGTCCGCTTCGTCGACCGGCACTTTCGCGAGCCGATCTCGCTCGCCGACGCCGCCCGGCGGGCGCACTTGTCGTCGAACTACTTCAGCGAGCGGTTCCGGGAGTACACCGGCTCGTCCTTCCAGCTCTACCTGCAGGAGCGCCGTCTGCGGTTCGCCCGTTCCCTGCTCGCGTCGACCTCGTTGTCCGTGACCGAGGTGTGTCACGCCGCCGGCTTCAACAGCCTCTCGCACTTCGGTCGTGCCTACCGGCGCCGGTACGGCACCGCTCCATCGGACCGCTCGGGCGGACACGCAGCCGCGCTCCCAGGGATCTCGGGGCCGTCACAACGTGACAGAGCTCACCCGAATCCATTGACAAATGCCCCGTCCTTGGCGAGACTGCCCGCCAACTAGCCAATCGATTTGCATCCGTTCAAGGCTCCGTAACTTCCACTGAGCGAGTAGTAGGGAGCAGGCGTGGTGAGGTTCCATAAGTCCTGGAAGACCGCGGCAATCGTTGCGTTGGCGCTCGCGACATCGGTGAGCCTCACGTCGTGCGGAAGCGATGGGAAGGAGCCGAACACCGGCATCGGCAAGGGCTCAGGTCCGGTGAAGGACCCGGCCTCGCCGCAGACCGTGACGTTCTTCTCCTGGGTCGGCAACGAACCGCAGATGAAGCAGATGGCCGCCGAGTTCCACAAGCGGCACCCGAACATCACGATCAAATTCGAGAACGCCCCCGCGGAACAGGCGCAGCAGGTGCTCAGCACCCGCATCGCCGGCAACACCGCCCCAGACGTCGCCTACATCAACGCAAGCGACACCAGCGACTACGCCGCCAGAGGGGCGCTCGTCGACCTTGGCGGCTACATGGAGCGCAGCGAAATCGTGAAGCCGGACAACTACGTCGATGGCTTCAGGACGTTCGTCACCTGGAACGACAAGATGTGGGGACTGCCGTTCGACGGCGAGACGACCGGTCTGTTCTACCGGACCGACCGCTTCGAAGAGGCCGGGATCGACGGCCCGCCGAAGACCTGGGACGAGTTCAAGGCCGCCGCAGAGAAGCTCACCGACACGGCGAACGGCAAGTACGGCTTCGAGATGTTCGCCTCGGAGTCGGCGTACTACTGGTACCCCTGGCTCTACCAGGCCGGTGGCGACGCGCTGACCAAGGACGGCAAGGACATCGCCTTCGACAGCGACCAGGGCAAGACGGCGGCCGACTTCTACGTGAACCTCGCCAAGTACTCCCCGCGGGACTACCTCAACTCCAACTCCTACGACGGCCGGGTGGCGTTCGCGAAGGGCGACGTGGCGATGTACGTGGCGGGTGCCTGGTTCGCCGGCACCCTCGCCGACGAATACCCCAAGATCACAGGCAAATGGGCGGCGGCGCCGCTCCCCGACGGCGTTGCCGGATGCAAGACCACCATCGCCGGAGACTCGCTGGTGATGTTCAACAAGACGAAGGTCTCCGACGCCGCGTGGCTGTGGATGGAGTTCCTCTCGCAGCCCGACAACCTGGCCAACTGGACGTACAAGACCGAGGGCACGCTGCTGCCTCCGACGAAGTCGCTGCTCGGCAGCGCCGACCTCGCCAAGGAGAAGCCGGTCCTCAAGCCCTTCGCCGACCTGATGTCGTGCGGCGTCGCGAGCACGGTCTCCAATCCGAAATACCCGCGGATCGAGACCATCCTCAACGAGGAACTCGGCAAGGCCATCTATGGCGACCAGACCGCCGCGGAGGCGCTGGACAACGCCGCCCAGCAGGGCCGAGCGATCCTCGCCCACTGACCGAGCAGCCATAGCACCGGCGATGCGTCACCGGGCCGGGCCGGCCCGGTGACGCACGGAGGAAAGGAGACGGTGATGGCGACGGCACGGCCGCCGGTGCCGACCGAGACGGACGCGGCGCCTGTGAAGACCGGCGGGCGATGGACTCGGCCACGCCTCAGACGCAAGATCCCGCACCGGAACCGGCGCGGCCTTCCGGCCCGGGTCTGGACGGAACGGTCGGCGTACGTCTTCCTGTTGCCCGGCATGCTGATCTTCTCGGTCTTCACGCTGGCCGCCCTGATCTTCGCCGTCTACCTGACATTCCACCGATGGAGCATCATCGAGCCGGACAGGCCGTTCGTCGGCCTGGACAACTATCGCGACATGATCCACGACGAGCGGTTCACCGAGTCGGTGCTGAACACCATCTACTTCAGCGGCGCCTCGGTTCCGCTCTCGATGGCGATCGGACTGCTGCTGGCGCTTCTGCTCAACCTGCCGCTGCGGTTGCGTGGCCTGTTCCGGACCGCGTTCTACCTTCCGGTCGTCACCCCATTCGTAGTCTCCGCCATCCTCTGGAAGTGGCTCTACAACGGTGACTACGGACTGTTCAACCACTACCTGCTGCAGGCACACATCATCGATGCCCCCTTGCTGTGGCTGTCGGACAAGAACCTCGCGATGCCGGCGGTCATCCTGATGAGCGTGTGGGCGGGCACCGGCTTCTCGATGGTGGTCTACCTCGCCGGGCTACAGGCGATCCCCAACGAGCTCTACGAGTCGGCCCGCATCGACGGTGCCGGCGTATGGCAACGCCTGCGGTACATCACGATCCCCATGCTCCGGCCCACCACCCTGTTCTTGCTCGTCATGGGGATCATCAGCTCGCTGCAGGTCTTCACCCAGATCTTCGTGATGACCAGCGGCGGACCGGTCAACAAGACGACGACGATGGTCTACTACATGTATCTCTGGGCGTTCAAGTACTTCGACATGGGCTATGCCAGCACCTTGGCGTTCGCGCTCTTCCTCATGCTGCTCGTGTTCACGGCGCTCCAACTGCGCCTTGTCCGGCAGGGCTTCGAGGCATGAGCGGCGTCGTCGAAGGAGTCGACCTGCGTCAGGCGGCGCCGGAGCCCGCTCCGCCAGACCGAAGGTCGCCGACCCGAAAACCGCGGAACGGGATCCAGTTCAGGTGGCAGCAGAAGGTGGTCACGTACCTGGTGCTCACCCCGCTCGCGATCTTGTTCGTGGCCCCGTTCGCATGGCTGATCAGCGCGTCGTTCCAGCCGATGGGGGAGATCTTCTCCACGTCGCCGCACTGGGTACCGAAGGACCCGACCCTGGACGGCTACAAGGGCTTTCTGGATGTCGGTCACCTCACCAAGTCCCAGCAGGGCCAGGGACACGGTGACTGGCGGTGGTTCGCCAACAGCGCCTTCGTCGCGATCGCGATCACCGTGCTGCAGACCTTCTTCAACGCCCTGTGCGCCTACTGCTTCGCCAAGCGCCGGTTCCCCGGCCGCAACGTGATCTTCATGCTCTTCCTGGCGACGATGATGGTTCCCGGCCAGGTCACGCTCATCCCGAACTACCTGATCATCAAGCACATCCCGTTCTTCGGCGGCAACGACTGGATGGGGAACGGCGGGCACGGCTGGCTGGACTCCTACTGGGGTCTGATCATGCCGGGGATCGTGTCGGCGTTCGGCATCTTCCTCATCCGTCAGTACATGCTCTCGATTCCGGACCAACTGCTGGAGGCCGCCCGCATCGACGGTGCGAGCGAGTTCCGGATCTTCTGGTCCGTCGTGCTGCCGCTGTGCGCACCGGCGCTCGCGGCAAACGCGATCTTCACCTTTCAGGGGGCGTGGGAGGACTTCTTCTGGCCCCTGATCATCCTGTCCAGCCCCGAAAAGATCACCGCGCCCGTGGGGCTCGCCCTGTTCGTGGTGCAGAACCGCACGTCCTGGACATTGCTCTTCGCCGGGTCGGTGATCGCGGCCCTGCCGATGATCATCGTGTTCCTCGTCTTCCAGCGGAAGTTCGTGCAGGGCATCGCCCTCACCGGGGTGAAGGGCTGATCGTGGCGACGGAGAATCCGGCCCGGGACGTGCTCACCCGGCTGCTCGAAGCCGGAAACGGCGTGCTGAGGTGTGAGCCGGCTTGGGTCGCGCGCGACTTCCTGCCGCCGGGCCGGCGGCTGGGCCTTCCCGAGAACGCCTACGACGTCGGGGAACGTGGCGCGATCTGCGAGCGGTGGCTCGCCTCGACGACGAAGGCGGACAACCGCGTCGGCCCCGAAGACGAGGGGCTCAGCCACGTCGTGGGGGAGCACGGTGAGCGGATCCTGCTGCGCGACGCCGTGGCCGCCGACCCGGCGGCGATCCTCGGCGCGGCGTACGCCGCCTCGCACCCCGCAGGACTGGGGCGGCTGGCGAAAATCTTCGACTACGCCTACCGGCTGCCCTACCACATCCATCCGCCCCAGGAGTTCGCGTCGCTGGTCGGCCGCAACGCCAAGGACGAGTCCTACCATTTCCTGCCGGGTGTCGACCCAGGCGCGCACCCGGAGACGTTCTTCGGCGTGCACCCGTGGATCGCCGAGGAGTCGGCGCACGAGGTGCTGTTGCCCTACCTCGCCGACTGGAACAGCGACCTGATCCTTCGACATGCCCGCGCGGAGCTGCAGGTCGCCGGCGAGGGATTCCATGTGCCGTCCGGCGTACTGCACGCCCCCGGCACGGCTCTCACCCTCGAGTTGCAGGAGGACTCCGACGTCCTGTCGATGTTCCAGGCGTTGAACGCCGGCCGGATCATCTCCAAGGACCTGCTGTTCAAGGACGTCCGTCCGCGGGACCGCGAGAAGCACGGCGAGAGGTTCCCGCTCGGCTTCGTGGACTGGGAGGTGAACGGCGACCCATGGTTCTACGAGAACCGCCACCTGAGCCCGCAGCCCGTCGTCGGCGCGGACGGCGATGGCGAGGAGACCTGGGTCTTCTACAACACCAGCAAGTACGCCGGGAAGCGTCTCGTCGTCCCACCGGGCGGCGTCCACCGGCTGCGCGAGCCCGGCGTCTACAGCGTCTTCGCCTGGACCGGTGACGGCAGGCTCGCCGGGCACGAGGTGCACGGCGGCGAGCCGGGCCGGGACGAACTGGTGGTCACCCACGACGCAGCGACCCGCGAGCACAAGGTCGCCAACACCGGAAGCGAGGACCTCGTGGTGTTCCTGTTCTTCGGGCCCGACCTCCACACCGAGGCGCCGTCCATCGCGGCCAGTGCGTGGTGACCGGCGAGCTAACGGTCGGCCTGCTCGGAGCCGGCATGATCGCCGGCGTCCACGCGCACGCCTACCGCGACTCCCCGGGCGTCCGGCTGGCTGCGGTTGCCGACCCGGTGCCGGGCAAGGCCGAGCGGATCGCCGACCGGCACGGCGCGAAAGTCGTGCCGGACCTCTACGCGCTGCTCGACCTCGGCGTCGACATCGTCGATATCTGCACGCCGCCGACCGCCCATGCCGACGCCACGATCGCCGCCCTTCAGGCGGGCCGGCACGTGCTGTGCGAGAAGCCGATCACGCGCACCATGGACGAGGCGCGCCGCGTCCTCGCGGCCGCCGAGGCCGCGCCCGGCCTGCTCTCGATCGGGCAGGTGGCCCGCTACGGCCCGGACCACCGGCTCGCCCGCGACCTGGCGGCATCGGGCGAAATCGGGCTCGTACGTATGCTCAGCCACTCGACGACGACCTCGCTACCGGGGTGGAGCGAGGGGGGATGGCTCGCCGACCCCGCGACATCCGGTGGGCCGCTGCTCGACCAGGCCGTGCACAGTTTCGACTACGCCCGGTGGGTTATCGGCAGTCCCGCCGTACGCGTGCACTGCATGGCGGCCGACAGCGGCGCGGGCGCGCTGACCTACACCCTGACGACGGTCCGCTACGAGAACGGCGCCATCGCGCACATCGAGTGCAGCTGGGCCCACCCGGCCTCGCGCGGCTTCAAGCTCCGCGCGGAGATCACCGGCACCGAGGGCCGGCTGTCGTGGGACTACGACCACATGATGGGCGGCGTACTGCACGCCCACGAGGGTGACACGGAGTGGTGGGACGTGCTCGGCGACCGCGAGTTCACCCATGAGCTGAGCGCGTTCTTCCAGGCATGCCGCGACGGCGGACCCCCGCCGGTGCCCGCCGTCGAGGCGGTCGAATCGCTGCGCACGGCACTCGCCGCCCTCGAATCGGCCCGCACCGGCCAGACGATCGACCTGACCACCTGGGAGCCTCGATGAGCCGCAAGCCGGTCGGCGTCGCGATCCTGGGCGCTGCCCACATGGGCCACGCCTGGGCCTACTCGCGGGCGCTCACCGAGTCGCCGAACGCCTGCCTCGTGGGCCTGTACGACCCCGAGCCCCAGCACACCCGCTGGATCCACCAGGATTTCGGCGTACCACTCACCGGCGACGCCGAGGCACTGCTGGCCTCGCCCGAGGTGGACGCCGTGCTGGTGTGCAGCGCCAACGACGAGCACCGCGCCCACGTCGAGCTCGCCGCCGCCCACGGCAAGCACGTCCTGTGCGAGAAACCGATCGCCACGACGGTCGAGGACGGCGAGGCGATGGTCGCCGCCTGTGCGGCCGCGGGCGTGCAGCTGCACCTGCCGTTCGTGTCCCGCTTCCTGCCCATGGTCGAGCGTGCGCGTACGGCGGTCCGCGACGGCCGGTTGGGCGATCTGATCGGCCTGGTCGGTGGCAACCGCGGCCGCCCGCCGCTGCCCCCGGCGTACCCCGGCTGGATCACCGACCCGGTGGCCGCCGGCGGAGGTGCACTCATCGACCACTCCGTCCACGTCACCGACGTCATGCGGCACGTCAGCGGGCTCGAGGTGACCGAGGTGTCGGCCGAGGCCGGGTCGCTGCTCTGGAACCTCGACGTCGACGACGTCGCAGTGGTCTCGTTGCGCCTCGAGAACGGCGCGGTCGGCAGCATCGACCCGAGCTGGTCGGTGCCGGCGAACCACCCGCACGACTACGACTTCTACCTCCGCCTGGTCGGCACCGAGGGCTCGCTGGAGATCACCGACGGGGCCGAGACGCTGAACGTCATCAGCGCGCGCGAGGGCGGTCCGCGGGGCCTGCGCCAGGCGTCGTTCGCCGAGGACGCCGATCGGGCGATGATCGAGGCGTTCCTCGCGTCGGCGCGCGCAGGGGTGATTGAGGACCCGTGTGCGACGGGGCAGGACGGCGTGCGCGCCCTGGAGGTCGCGCTGGCCGGCTACCGTTCCTCGACTCTGGGGCAGGTCGTCAAGCTCCGATAGCCCGGTGCCCGGTGATGCTTAGGCGTGCAGCACGACCTCGCCGTCCAGCTGGGTGACCCGGTAGGTCTTGAGCCCGAAGCGCTTCGGCTCCAGGAGCGACCGGCCGCTCTCGAGGTCGAACTCCCAGCCGTGCCAGGGGCAGCGGATCACCCGGCCAGCCTTGCCGTAGACGTACTCGTGCGGCTCAGAGGCGACGAAGGTACCGCTCAGCGAGCCCGCGCACATCGACGCACCCATGTGCGGGCACCTGTCGATGATCGCGAAGAACTCCTCGCCGATGCTGATGACGCCGACCGGCCGCCCGTTCACCTCGACGATCCTGCACCCGTCCCGGCGCACCTCCTCGACGCTGCCGACCCGAACTTCCATGCGGCCCACCCACTGATTCGTCTATCGCCTCGCCAATCGATTTGCTTAGCATAACTTTGGCGGCTTCGAGCCATCTCCGCAACGACTGTCCGGACAGGAGCTCCCATGGCCGACCTGCTCGACCAACCCATCGCCGAGGCGGCCGCACCGAGCCGCTACCGGCTCGTCGACTGCGACGTCCACCCGATCACCAAGAGCGGCCTCGGGGAGCTCCGGCCGTTCCTGTCCCAGGCCGCACAGCGTCGCCTGGGCCTCGACGAGCGCCGTAACCTCACCACGATCGGGCACCGCGAGGCGGTGTCGATCCCGCGGAACATGCTCTACCTCAACCCGGCCGGGGTGCTCCGCGACGACGCCCGCGCCCCGGACGGGTCCGCACCGGGCGCCGACCCAGCCTTCACGGCGCAACAGCTGCTCGACGGCAACGGCATCGACCGCGCGGTGCTCATCGGCGGCGAGGTGCTCGGGCTCGGGGCCATGCCCGACCCGGATGCCGCCGCTATGATCGCCTCGGCGTACAACCAGTGGCTGGCCACGACCTGGTTCGATGCCGACGGCCGGTACCGCGGTTACATCGTGGTCGGTGCGCAGGACCCGGTGCTGGCGGCCCAGGAGATCCGGCGCGCGGCCGAGGACGAGCGCTTCGTCGGCGTGCTGCTGCCGCTCACCGGCATCCTGATGGGGCTGCGGCACTATTACCCGATCTACGAGGCCGCGCACGAGGTGGGAATTCCGGTCGCGGTCCACCCCAACTCGGGCGAAGGCATCTTCCGCACCTCCCCGCCAATGGCAGGCGGGACGCCGACGTACTACGTCGAGTGGCACAGCGGGCTCAGCCAGGTGTTCCAGGCGAACCTGATCAGCCTCGTCTGCCACGGGGTCTTCGAGCGCTTCCCGAACCTCAAGGTGATCCTCACCGAGGGCGGGCTGGGCTGGATCCCCGACGTCATGTGGCGGCTCGACAAGAACGTCAAGGGCCTGCGCGACGAGGTGCCGTGGGTGAGACGACTGCCCAGCGAGTACATCGTGGATCACGTCCGGTTCACGACGCAGCCACTCCCGGAGCCGAAGCGCCGCCACCACCTGCACGTGCTCTGCGAAATCGCTCGCGCGGACCGTACCCTGATGTTCAGCTCCGACTACCCGCACTGGGACTTCGACGACCCGCGGCACGCCCTGGCGTCGCTGCCGCCAGCGATCAGGCAGCGGGTAAGCAGCGACAACGCCGTGGAGACCTACGGCGACCGACTGTGATGATCCGCGTCGATCCGGTGGCGCGTGAGGAGCCCTCCGGGTGGCCACCGCTATTTGGGAGCCGGCTCTGACCGGCGCCTTTGCGCCGGTCAGAGCCTGGGAGTGCACCCTGCCGAGTCCGATCAGAGTGGTGTGCGTGCCGGAGCGTTCTGGAAGGCCTGCAGGATCGCGGTGTAGGCCGGCTTCGGCTGGAGGTTCTCGTCGAAGGGCAGCGGCCGGCGCGCGGCTCCATCCGTGCGCGGGAAGTCCTCCTGCAACCACGTGTAGCGGTCGCTCAGCCCGAAGCTGAGCACGACCTTAACCGCGGGCTCCTGGAGGGCCACGGACAGATATCGCGAGTACACGTCCGCCACGCCCGCGTCGCGACTGGGGATGTCGGCCTTCAGGCCGTCGTCCTGAACATCCATCTCGGTGATGAAAATGGACAGCCCCCGCGCCGCGACGTCCGACAGGAAGGTCCGGTAGGCCGCCGTATCGAATTGCCGGCTGAACCCGTTCGCATTCAGGTGTGCCTGGATCCCCAGCGCGTGCACCGGCACGTTCTTGCTCTGCAGATAGTCGATGGCCTTGAGCATCGACGTCCGCCGAGCCGCCGCGTTTGATCCGGTCTCGAATCCGAACTCGTTGATCAGGAGCAGAGCGTTCGGGTCACACTGGTGGGCAAGGTTGAACGCCTCCTCGACGAAGGTCGGCCCGATCGTCTGGTACCAGGGCTCGACCGTCCAGAACCCGTTTGCGTCCTTGCGCCGCCCGTCGGTCACCTCATTGGCCACCACCCACGCCCTCACCTGGCCGGCATAATGCGTGACCTCCTGCTGGATCGTCCCGAACAGAAGGTCGCGCGCGTCCTGGGTGCTGAGGTTGTAAAGGGCGTCCGGGTCCCACCCGTCACCCAGTCCCTCATCCCAGGCCAGGTGCGCCGCGAGCACCGGCTGAGCGTTGCCGGCGGCGAACGACACGATTTGGTCGCCGTAGCTGAAGTCCAGGGGCGAGGTCTGCGTCGGCTTGAGTCGATACCACAGCAGGTCGTCCTCGGTGAGCAGCATCCCACTCTCGCGCGCATACAGCGCCGCGTAGTCGGGGTCCGGCTGCACCTGCCACGTCGCGGCCGAGGAGCCGTACCGGATCCCCTTGGCCAGCGCCGCCTGATACAGATTGCCTGTCGGTGCCGCCGAAGCCCCTCTCATGTTCATGAACTGCGACGCACCACCACCCAGCAGCACCGCAGCTCCCATGCCGCCGACGAGGAACGACCTCCGACGGAGACCTCTCTGACCTGCCATCGCATTCTCCTTCACCGAGTTGTTCGAAGAACCGCGCGTGAGCTGCTGTGACAGCGGTCAGGCGACCGCTGTCACAGCGCCGGCCGCGCGTGGCGAGCCGATCCATTGCCGCTGTGCAAATCGATTTACATACATATACACCCGTCGACCATCTCGTGGGAAGGCCAAGAGTTCGGGTCCGGGCGGCGGAGGCGGCCTGCCGTGAGGCGGTCTGGACCCGCCGAGTTGATGTCCTACGCCGCTTGGCCGGGTCGCGGCGGTCCGAGGTGCGGGTGGTGGCGTTGACCGGGCTGGTCCGGGTCGGCCAGGACTCTGACGTTGCCGTGCACCTGGATGATGATGCGCCGCTGGTGCGGGCGGTGGCCCGGGACGCGGCCCGTCGCCTCGGCATCGACGCGCGGGAGCACTACCGGCTCGCGGTCAGTGTCGCGGAGCCGCTCCTGGGGGCGATCGCCGGACTCGCCGAGACCGGCTCGGCCGCGGACGCTCCGCTGCCACGGCCGCTGCTGAGCCACCCGCTGGCCAAGGTCCGCGCCCAAACGGTCAGGGGTCTGCGCATGCTGGATGCTGTCGGTGCCGGGGAGCTGGTTCCGCTGTTGCGGGATCCGTCGCCGGCGGTCGTCCGAGAGGCTACCGCCGGGCTGCGGCCGTTGACCGACGCCGCCCCTCGTTGCTGGCAGTTCGTGTCGTCCACGGGGACGAGACGGCTCGCGAGGGCATGCCGAGCCGACGCTGCGGGATGAGAAGGTCGAGCGATGGAAGGCGAGCTTGCGGCGGCGATCGTGGGTGTTCGGGAGGGTTCGCCAGCTATCCGCGCCGGGCGATGCTTGAGGGCTGCCCGCAATGCCGGGGTTCGGTGCTGGTTGACGAACACGACGACCTCTTCTCGCTGACCATCAGCCTGGGCAACACGGTCGGCGGCCGCGAGGATGTGAGAAGCGTGTTGCCGGTGCTGTTCGAGCGGTTGGTGATGTCCGGTGAACTCGACCTGAGCATCGTTTTGAGCATGCTCCTGCGCGAGGAGTGGCGCACCTGGCCGGGCGCCCAGCAGGACGCCATCGACTGGTACCTGGAGGCGGTGTGGCGGTCGTTGCTGGCGTTCTTGGCGGTCCCACGCGTGCCGGTTGATCGCCGTGAGGATGCGGGTGTGCATGGGACTACGACTGGGTGACGTCGAGGCAGGCCTGCACCTCGCGCATCTTCTTCCCGAGGTTGACCAGGCTGCGGGCGGCGGCCTTGAGGTCCTTGGAGGCGGCGCGCATCGCGGGCCAGGTCTGCGGCGTCGGTGTCCGCGTTCGTCTTGGCCCAGCGGTCGATGGTGCGGGCGATGTGTTCGGCGAGTTCGGCTTCTTTGGTGAGGACGCTGCGGAAGTGGCCGGCGGACTCGGTCCAGTTCCACGGGTGGGGCTCATGGCCGATCCCGGCGGTGTCGAGTTGGTAGTTGGTGTACTTCAGCGAGGTACTGATGCCGTCGAGCATGTCCCGGACCGTCACGACCCGGCCGCTGGTGTCCCTGGCAGTCGCCATCGCCACTCCTCGGATGTTTCCCGGGGTGGCCGCGCGCGGCGCGGGGAGGCTGCGCGCGGCCACCGGTTCTGTCACGTCGACGGGGACAAGGTCCGCTCGATCCAGGGCGTGCGCATGCCGGCCAGTTCGCGGCGCATCGTTTCTACCTCGGTGCCGAAGGACACGACGCAGCTGCCGGACATGTTGGGGGCGCCCTGGCAGGCGTGGACCAGCCTGCCGCCGAGAGCCGCGCGCGAGGATGCTCTCGCGCCGACGCGACTCGTTGAACCAGGTGCCGTGATACAGCTCGTCGAGCACTTCAGCGGTCGCCTTGTCCAGATCATAGACCCCGCCGATCTCCGAGAAAGCCGCGCAATTGAAAGTGGACCAGCCGGCATCCTCACCGTCACCGGCGGTGCCCGCCGCACCGGTGGCGAGGAGTGCGAGGGGCTGCGCCGGGGGATCGCCGGTCGGCGGGGGTCAGCCAGCCTTGCGTACGCGGTAGGCGAGGTGGGTGACGCCGTTGCCCTCGACGACACTCGTGGGCCCATCCAACTGGACCGGGGTGATCTTCAGACCGGCGAAGAAGGGGATGCCCTCGCCGAGCACGACCGGGACGAGGTCGACATGGACCTCGTCGAGCAGGCCGGCCTCGAGGACCTGCGCCGCGATGGTGCCGCCGTTGACTCCGACCTCCTTGCTGCCGGCGATGGCCTTGGCCTTGTCGATCGCGTGCTCGATGCCGTCGGTGACGAACACGAACGAGTCGCTCTCCCGCTCCCACCCGTCGGGCACGGTGTGCGTGACGACGACCACGGGCACGTCCATCGGATGCCGGCCGCCCCAGCCTTGGGTCATGTCGAACAGCCGCCGGCCGACCACCAGCGCACCCGTCCGTTCGGTCAGGTCGCGCAGGTGCTTCGCGCTCGCCGCCGAGGTCCGCAGCGTCATGCCGGGCGTCGCCGTCGGCGTCTCGACGTCGCCGTTGTTGTACCACTGGAAGAGGTACTCGAACCCACCGTGCGACGCGTCGGCGATGTAGCCGTCCAACGACATGGTCGCCCCGGTCGTAACCTTCGTCATCGATCCACTCCCTGGTCTCCGTCGGCCCGCCGATGACCCGGCCGGCCCGTCTCCGCCCAGGGGTCGAACCTGGCGGCGCCCGTTCGACATCGGCCGCAGGATTTTTTCGACAGACCTTCTCCAGCGGCACGGCTGGGCTTCCGGGCTGAGGGCAGGCGCACAACGATCCCGGGCGACGACAGCCCGTGCAGAAGGGGCGGCACCCTGCCTGATCCGCGAGTGCCGCCCCTGGCCTGCGCCCAGCCTCAGCGGAGGGAGAGACGCAAGACGATGAGACTAACGACCGTTTGGAGGTCCGGTAGTTCCCGCGAGGGGAATTTCAGCGATTCGGCTCGCTGCGCACCGACGATCGGCGAGCTGGCCGCGCTCATCGCGGCCCTCGCTACGGCCGCCACCGCGATCACCGGGCTGATCAGCTCGTGTGGTAGCTAGCCCCAGCACATGGCCAGCCGCCCGCCAAGAGCCAAACGGCGGGCGACCGGCCACGGCGAGACAGCGTACGAGGAGGGCTGACTCCACCGCCGAGGCGGAAGGCCCGACGGCGGTAAGGCTGGCAGCCGCTGGGCCTTTCCAAGAGCCGGCAAGTCTCAGTTTCCGACGTTCTCGGCTCTGGGTGGTCGTTGCCGGGGTAGGCGGATGCCTGCGGTGATCAGCCAGGCGAGGCCGGTGAAGCGGGCGATCGGGAGGAGAATGGCCGCGTTGTCGATGAGCAGGCTCAGGGTGGCAATTTCGGCGACGGCGGCGATGATCAGGCCTGACCAGGCAAGCCAGCGTGGCAATAGCCGAGCGAGGAGGCCGGGCACGGCCACGCCGGCGATCAGCAGACCCAGCGGCACCACGTGCCCGACACCGCCGGTGGCGAAGGTGAGGTATTGCAGGCCGCGCACGAGGGCCGGATCGTCGAGCACCTCGGGTTGGGAGGTGACCCAGCCGAGCAGGCCGCAGAGGGCGAGGAATCCGGCGGAGAGAGTCCCGCCGATGAGCGCGATGGTCGCGCCGGGTGCCCGGACGCCGAGTTGGTGCAGGCGCGCGGATGCGGTCGCGGTGTAGATGGCCAGCGGGATGGCGGCGGCGAACTGTAGCGCCCCGCTGACCTGCACTGCGCGCTGATGATCGCGGAAGTACGCCAGGATGTCGGCTGCGGGGCCGAACGGCGATGGGTAGGGCTTGCCGCCGGCGAGCAGGGTGCCGAGGACGAGGCTGGCGATGAACAGGCCCGCGAACACGACGGCGAGGACGCCGAGCGGTGGCCCGGTCTGGTGGCGGCGGCGCTGGGTTGCGTTTGTGGTGGTCATGCGATCACCCGCCCGCCGGTCAGGTCGAGGGTGACGCCGGTGATCCAGGACGACGCGTCGGATGCCAGGAACAGCACCGCCTCGGCGACGTCGTCGGGCTCGCCGATGCGTCCCAGCGGGAATTGCCGGGCCAGTTCGTCGAGCTGTTCAGTGCTCATTGCTTGCTCCATGCGGTCGTTGCGGACAGCGGACGGGGCCAGGCAGTTGACCCGGACGGCATGCTGGGCGACCTCGTTGGCCAGGTGTCGGGTGAACATGACGACACCGGCCTTCGCGGCGGCGTACGCGGCGTTGGCCTGGCTTGGTTGGCGTCCAGCGCTGGAGGCCATGGTGATGATCGCGCCGCCTCGTTGGCGCACCATGCCGGGCAGCACCTCGTGCACGGCGAGAAACATCGAGGTCAGTTCCGACTCCACCGTCGCGCGCCACTGCTGGGCGTCGAGGGCGACGGTAGGTACGGGTCGGCCCTGCCCACCGGCGATGGTGGCGAGGATGTCGACCGGACCGAAGGCGGCCTCCACCTTCTCACGGATGCGGCGCACGGTGGTGGCGTCGGTGACGTCACCGGGCACGGCGACGGCCTGGCCGCCGTCGGAGGCGATGCCGGCCACGACGCCGGCGAGCGCCGCCTCGTCCCGGCCGTTGATGGCGACCCGCACGCCGTTGGCGGCCAAGGCGCGGCAGGTCGCCGCGCCGATGCCGCGTGAACCGCCGGTGACGAGCGCAACCCTGCCGGCCAGATCGGGATAACGGATGGCTGGCATTCCAGATCTCCCTTCTCGCAAGTGAACAGTTCACCAGACTGAACGGTTCACCTGTGTGTAACATATCTGGGTGACCTCACGACGGCAAGCCGGCCCCAACGGAGCGGCGTTCCTACTGGCTCAGCTCGGCGCACACGCAGCCGAGCGCTTCGCCCAGCGGGTGAAGGAACTCGGGTTGACCCCGGCAGACGTCGGGCTGCTGCGCATGATCGCCAGCCAGCCCGGGCGAAGCCAGCGGTCACTCGCGACGGACCTCGGCGTCGTACCGAGCCGGGTCGTCGCGCTCGTCGACGGACTCGAGCGCAAGGGGCTTGTCGAGCGGCGGTCCGGCGAGACCGACCGCCGTCACCACGCGCTGCACCTCACCACCGATGGCGAGCAGGTGCTGATGCGGATGCGGCCCATCGCCACCGCCCACGAAGACGACCTCTGCGCCGCCCTCAGCACCGACGAGCGGTCCCAACTCGCCAACCTACTGCAGCGAATCGCCGACCAGCAGGGACTCGTCCCGCACGTGCACCCCGGATACCGAAACCTGAGCACCCCACGGTGACAAGCAGCGCGACGTCTACACCGGCCGCAAACCAGCCGTCACCGCCGCAGCTCAGGGGCTGCGCCAGCGCGCCGCTACCGGTGAGCGAAATTCGGTGCTGGCCAAGGAACTCGGCAACAGCGGCACGGGGGTGTACGTCTGCCTCCGGGCCGAGACTTCCCAGCCTGAAGCCGCCGCCGCAGCCAACTGCGCAAGCCGCGCCAACTGAGGGACCGGTGCAGATGCGCCCGCAACCCTGGACGCCGGGCAGGACACCGCCGAAGTGCTAGCAGCAGTCCTGCAAATGGGACTTACGATTGTGCTCATCTTCGTGGTGTTCCCGGATCGGCTCTTCGAGTTCGCGAAATGGCTGATCGTGGCGGGCGGGGTCCTGTTCCTGCGGGCATTGATTGGCGCACAAAAGTGGCGTTACCGCCGGTAGGAAAGCGCCATCAGGACCAGGGCTGCGGCAAATACGGCAGCCCGGGTTCGTTATGTAGATGACCGGCGATGTAGGGGGCGGTGGTTGGCGCCCTGCCCGGGAGTCGTGGGTGTCCGGCTGCCGTTCTGCCCTGGCATGCTGTGGTCGTGGACGTCTCCGAGATCGAGGTGCGGGACGAGGTCGGAGTCGACTGCCTGCCATATCTGATGGATTTGTTCGCTTCTGCATGGTGGACGGCCGGTCGGACCACCAGCGACGTCACGCGGATGTTGGCGGCGTCCGACCTCGTCGTTGCCCTGATTTGCGGGCCGTCAGGGCGGTTGGTGGGCTTCGCCCGCGTGATCACCGACGAGGTGTACTTGGCGGTCGTGCTCGACGTGATTGTTGCGCCTGGTTCGAGGGGATCGGGTCTGGGTGCGATGCTGATGGATGCCGTCGTCGGGCATCCTCGTCTGGCCGCCGTGCGTAGCATTGAGCTGGTCTGCCAGCCGGAGCTGATGCCGTTCTATCGGCGTTGGGGCTTCACTGAGGAGGTCGGCCGGTCTCGGCTGATGCGAAGGACCGCGGATCCGCTGCTGGTCGGCAGCTAATGTGGCTGGTGGATCGCTGCGCGTCGCCGGTAGTGGCTGGTCTTGGCGCGTGTCTGATGTTGGCGTCGCCATTGTGACCAGGCCAGCCAGTGACTGATCGGGCGGACGGTGTTCGTGATCAGCTTGGTGAACAGGCGGCGGATTTCGTTGAGGGTCAGCGGGATCAGCGCCTGGCTGGTGGCCGGCTGGTTGCGTTCGCGGGCGGCGATCACCGTGAGGATGGCGTGGGCGAGCATGACCAGGGTGATGTGCCGGTACCAGGAGTGCCAGCGGCGGACCTGCGGCTCGTCCAAGCCGATGCTCTTGCCAGTCTGGAAACAGGTTTCGATGCGCCAGCGGGTGCCAGCCACCTCGACCAGCCTCCGCAACGGGACCGGGCGTGGTGACCAGCAGCGGTAGAACGCCAACTCCCCGTCGCTGATACGGCGGCGGACCAGCAGGGTGTGCTGCCCGGCGGCCTCGCCGTCCGGGGGTGTGATGGTGATCCACGCCCAGTCGTAGTGTCGCTCGCCCTTGGACCCGGCGCCGGCGGACAGACGGTCCCAGGCCCATGGGGGCAGGCCGGCGGCGAGCCGGTCAGCGCGCTGCGGCCCGTCCACGGCACGGGCGGTGACCCGGTGACTTTTCGCCACAGCGAGGACGTAGCCCACCCCGCGGCGTTGCAGATCCCGGCGCAGATGCCGGTCACCTCCGTAGGCCTCGTCGGCAGTGGCCCACGCGGCCGGCACACCGGCATCGAGGGCGCGGGCGAGCATCCGCCGGGCCAGGGTGAGCTTCGTGGCGAAGCCGACCCCGGTGGGCACACCGGCCGCGGCGCACCGGTCCGCGTCGTCGGTCCACGCCTTGGGCAGGTACACCTCCCGGTCGATCAGCGTGTACCCACCCGGGGTGGCGTAGGCCAGATTGACCGCGACCTGCGCATTCTCGATCCTGCCCGCCGTGCCGGTGTACTGCCTCTGGGTGCCAACGGTGTATACGCCCTTCTTGAGGTCACCGGTGTCGTCCAGGATCAACACGGCGTCCGCATCGCCGAGCGCGTCCACCACATAGCCCCGCACATCATCGCGCACCGCGTCGGCGTCCCACACGGCCTCACCCAACAGACGCTGCATCGCGTGCGGCGAGGCATCCCCAGCCTGCTCAGCCAACTGCCAGCAGGAACGGCTGTCCACATCCGACAACAACCCGAGCAGGAACGCCCGCGCCTGCCGGCGCGGCTCCACCCGAGCGAACCGGCCTGCGATTCGTGCGAACCCAGTGTCAAACTCCGCCAGCCATCCGTCGGCGTCTACGCTGTGTCCAGCGGCCGCCGCACGATCTTCACTTGTCCTCACAAACAGTGCATGATCAACCGGCGGCCGTCTCCATGCCCGCAGACACGCCGGCCAGCCCGAAGCCACCAGAACTCATCGCCGGCCACCTACATAACGAACCCGGGCTGCCGTACAAATCGTGATCATGGGAGGCGGTCTGGTTTCGCTCGTAGCCAGATGAGGATGTCGACGTTCTGCCCGGTGGCCCGGTAGCGGCAGGCGAGCTTGTCGTACCTGGTAGCCACAGCGCGGAACTGCTTGCGTCGCTTCATCAGCCGTTCGATGGTGTTGCGCTGCCGGTAGCGGTGCGGGCGGTGCCGCGAGAGCTGTACGCCTTGTCTGCCGACAGGGAGTCCAACCGCTTACGCGGACGGCCGACCCCGCCGGGACAGGCCACGGCCACGTCGTCGAGCAGCCGCACCAGCTGGCGGGTATCGGCATCCTGGCCCGGGGTCAGGTGGCTGGTCAGAGGCGACAGAAGTGCAACGAGTGCGCGGCGCCGGTTGCGGCTGGGTCAAGGCTTTTCCAGCCGAGTCGCTTGGCGTGGGCTGGTTCTCCGCTTTGCACGGGCCATTTCGCGACATGTCCTGTGTGGCCCCGGCGGGGTCACGGTGGCCACCGCACCGCGATTCCTCGCCGCTGGCGCTCGGATGGTGGCCCTGGGCTCGGCAGTGTCCGATTCCGGCCAGCTGGCGCAGTTGCCGGTGCAAAGTCGAAGCGGCGCGGATCAGGGTGCCCGAACCCTGACCGCTGCCCGCAGCGCTGGTGGACCACACGCGGCGGCGCGGTCCTCGACCGTGCCGCTCAGCGGGCCCTCTTCGTCGCCCGCTTGCGGGGTGGCGTCAACAAGTCGGCGATCGTCGTGATCGCGGACGGCACGAGGCGGTAGTACGCCCAGACGCCGCGCTTCTCGCGCTTGAGCAGGCCGGCCTCGGTGAGGATCCGAAGGTGATGACTCACGGTCGGCTGGGAGAGCTTCAGCGGCGCCGTGAGGTCACTCACGGACGCCTCGCCCTCTGGAGCGGACTGGATCAGACTGAGCAGCCGCAGT
Source organism: Micromonospora sp. NPDC007230 (assembly GCF_042869115.1). NCBI lineage: Bacteria > Bacillati > Actinomycetota > Actinomycetes > Micromonosporales > Micromonosporaceae > Micromonospora > Micromonospora sp. NPDC007230. The sequence continues at coordinate 27,969 of NZ_JBIAFE010000009.1, forward strand.
CGGGCAGGATCGGCGAATGCCTTCAGCACTCCCGCGAGGCGCTCCGCATCGGCGCGCTTAATCGGCTCGCCAGCAAGTGGCGAGATAGCAGGCATAGCAGTTTTTGTGGTTCCCACGCCTTCCATTGTTCCAGCAACGCCATCGATAAACCGGTCGAACGGGACCAGTACTCCGATGGCGGCCGCGAGGCCGGCTGCGGGGGAAGCCGGGGCTGGGTCGGTTCACGCTGCCATGCTGGCCTGCGGTACCGATAGCCCGTCGCCGTCCAGCACTGGCTCGTTGCGGGGATGTGACTGGCGCGATCATGAACCGTACAGGCGACGGCCCACCAAGGCGACGGCGCGGCGGCACCGGTTTCGCAAGCGTCACATCGAGCCGCGACCACGGGGCTGCACCTGCCGGTGGGCGATCTGCTCTCGGCCCTGCTGACCGAGGCGATCGGCGCCGGACACGGGCAGCGGGACTGGGCCTCGCCCGCCGAGCGCATCCTCCGAGAGGCGATTGTGCAGGGGAGCCGGTTGGCGTCAGGCGGGCCATGCCGGTGCCTCGTGTCCACGGTAGATCGGCCTCGTCCGTCGTCCGTGTGGTCCAGGTCGATCTTCCCTCGCGCGAGTGATCCGGTCCCCTCCCGAGGGGATGCGTGGGGCTCGGCATGGCTGCGATCTTGAAACAGCAACGCTAGGCATCGCTGGCACACGGGGGTGTGCATGGCCATCCGCAACGATCAGCGTTTGGACAAGGAGATTTCCCTATGACCGCTCGCACCGTCCTGAGGAAGCTGCATGGCCGGACGGCGGTGGGGGTGCCCCGCTGGGCCATGCTGGCCGCATACGCCGCCGCCCTGACCACGCTGCCGTCCACCATCTGGCGGATCACGGCCTTCGTCTTCGAGGCTCCGCTCGTGAAGCGCATGGACGCCCCGCCGCTCGGCCACGGTCCGGTCCTGTTCGAAGGGGTCTGGTACATCATCACGCTCAGCCTGGTCAGCGAGGTGCTGGCATTCCTCGCCCTCGGGCTGGTGTGTGAGTGGGGCGAGGTGTGGCCGAGGTGGATCCCGGGCCTGCGCGGTCGCCGGGTACCGACCCTTGCCGCCGTCATCCCCGCCAGCCTCGGTGCGACCGCCCTGCTGATCTTCCCGTACGCGCTGGCCATGATGGCCTCTGGCCGGATGCTCAACGGCAGCCCGGACACGCCGATCACCGAGGGCTGGCAGAGCGTCGCGTTCTGGATCGCCTACCTGCCGCTGGCCGCCTGGGGACCGCTGCTCGGTATCTTGACCGTTCACTACCACCGGCGCCGCCGAGCTGCCCAGTCCGCCGCTGGGTCTCGAGGGGCCGAGATCGCCCTGGCCGGATGACATGCCCATCCGAAGAAGGCTCACAGCGTGCTCGATCCTCTATCCGAATCACAATGCCCATGATTCGTGGCAGCGGGCTGACGTCGTCCGTACATCGGCGGGTGCTGCTGGCCGCCTGGGCCTGGTGGTCGGGCCTGGACGGCGTGTCCGGGCCCGATCCACCAGGCCATCAAGCGTCCCTGATCAGCTTAGCGATCCTAGGCCGGATGGGGTTTCCGGGATCGTTTCCCATCGTGGTGGAGATGCATGGACGTGGAGATGGAATCCTGCGCCCAGTGCGGCTCCTCGGGGCCGGTGGCCGGTGGTGGTGGGTGTGCTGATCGTGTTCACGTCCTGGTGTCGGTGGGCTGCGCGGGGCAGCTTCCGGTCCGTTGGTGCGTGTCCCTCCGGACGCTTACCCGCCTGACCGTGGGGCCGGGTGGGGGAGGGTGCCCTGCGTCGCCTGGGCGCGGGGCGTGGTGGCTTGTGCCGGGTGGGGCCGGTCTTCGACCGGTCTCTCCGACTGGTCTTGGAGGTGCTGGGGGTGACGACGGCTGCGGCTTCGAGCGTGTCCACGACCGAGCGGATCACCATCTGCCCGCTGGTCTTGTCGATGACGGCCTTGCCCTGATGGGTCAGGCCACGGGCGGCGATACGCCGCCATGCTCCGTGGTCGCGGTCGCCCTGCCAACCACAGCTGCCGGTGTTGGGGCAGATGGCCCACTTCCATCCCGGTGTGGTGGGCCGGTCGGGGGCTTTACGGTGCTGTAGCGGGGTCAAACATTGGGGGCAGTGTTTGGAGGTGTTGCGGGCGGGGACGGTGACCACGGCGATACCGGTCTCGGCGGCGAGGTGCCGCATCCGGTCGGTGATCTTTCCGCGGACCTGCTGGGACAGGCGCGTGTTCAGGCTGTGCCCCATGCCCCGCGCTTCCATCGACCGCAGGTCTTCCAGGTAGATGACGGTCGCCCGGGCGGCGATCGCCTGGTCGACGGTCCAGCGGGCGGCGGCCCAGGCGAGCGCGTCGTTCAGGTTCGCGCGGCGGGTGGACACGTGGCGGATCTCGCCGGCCAGCACCTCGTGTTTCGCTCTCAGCTGCTCGTCGGGGCGGCCGCCGAGCAGCCGCGCGTAGTGGTCGGCCTTCGCATGCAGCCGCTCTGAAAGGCGCCGGAGGCGGTGCTGCTTGGCCAGGACACCGGCGGCCCGGAACTGTCCACCCGCCCCCAACGCCGTGATCCGCCCGCTGGCGTGCAGTCGTAGGGCACCGGCGCTGAGGAGGGTGTTGAGGCCCCAGTCCACGCCGACCGCCACGGAGTGGCCGGTGGCCCGGGACTTCGGCACGGCATGCGTGTATGCCATGTCGGCACGCACCTTGCCGTCGGTGACGCGGAGGGTGGGCAGGTGCAGCACCGCCGACGCGGGAACCGTGGACGGCAGCCTGATCGGACACGCCACCCACGTCCAGTCCCGATACGTCCGCGGATCCGGGCGGGTGGGCAGTTGCAAGCGCAGCAGCGCTCTCGTCGGGTCGGTGTCGCTGCGCTCGATGATGGCCTGCTGCCGATCACACGCGGCCAGCAGCAGCATCCGCGGAATCCGCGGGACGCCTTCGAGTTCGAACACGTCCACCGGCAGCCGGCCGTTGGCCTTGGCGAACGTGACGACCTGCCGGGTCCGGCCCTTGATGACATTCGACGGCAGATGCTGCCCGCCGGGGATCGAGGCCCGAACCTGATCCCACTCGGTGGGGGTGCGCTGGCGCGGATCGGCCGGCCACGCCGCCAGGACCCCGGCGGTCACCTCGGCACGCCACGCCGCCGACCGCAGCGCACGCCCCGCCTGCTCCTGCGCCATCCGCACGACCCGGTCATTGACCCTCACACCCCCAGGCGCAGTCACCGCCCAGCCCAGCCGCCGCAGCGCCATCCACGCGTTCGACGGCAACCTGCGCCCACCCGCATCCACCCCGGCCGCCAGCACCTCCACATCCACGCGGTTCCAATGCGCGCCGATCAGCGCGGCCACCATGCCCGCCACCAGGCCGGCACACCAACCCACCCGCTGCGCCAGCACCGCCCGAGACAGCACCTCGCCGGTCTCCTCGTCCACCCCCGTGCGCAGCAACGCGCGGGCACACGCGGTGCGGGCGGCCTCACCCTCAGCCAGCCGCAGCTTCCCGCTCACCGACTCAACGCCTCAACACCGATCCACAAACCGGCCCTCACCGCCAGCCCACGCCACCGGAACCCTCCCCGAACCAACCCAAACGTGATACGCCACAGGGTGAACACCGACACGCTTCCCGGCCCTGGAAAGCCGAAAAACGTTCCACACAGGCCAATCTATGATCACTGATCATCGATAATCAAATCGGTTAGCCTTAACTCATCCTCCTCCGACCGTGACTGTCGCGATCATGCCGAACCACTGCCCGCTGCTGTAGCCGGCGTGGAGCCTGCAGATGACCGTCCAGGTACCTTCCCGATCGAAGGTGTACGAGACCGGCGGACCTCCCGGCGGTACGGGCCCGTTGGTGACCTGGAAGATGTCGCCGCCGTTCGGGTCCGGATTGCCGCCGGGCGGCACGAGCCAGACGTCGTGCGGGAATCGCGCATCCGCCTCGTTGAAGTGCCAGGTGATGGTGCCGCCGCGGGCAATCTTGCAGTTGTCGGGACTCCACTGCGTGCCCGTGGCGTTGATGTCGCACGTCGTGGGGAGCGTCCCGCCGCTGTCACGCACCGTGAAGGTGGTGCTCTGCGGGTTGGAGGTGTTCCCGAGGCGATCGGTGGCTCGATAGTCGACTGTGTACTTCCCCGTGTCCTTGAACGGTACCGGCGCGTTGTAGGCGGTCCACGCGCCGCCGTTGACGCGGTACTCGACCTTGTCCACGCCGGCACAGCCGACATCGTTGGCGGTGAGGCTCAGCGTGGCCGAGTCGATATAGGTGTTCTGCTGGTCGGGATCGGCCTGGCCCTGAATCTGGTGCGAGACCGTGGGTGCATCGGTTTCCTTGCACTGGTCGGCCTCGGGCGTGAACTCGATCTTGATCAGCTGCATCTTTATTTCGGGGTTGATCTGGTTGCGGCAACAGCCGAAGGTCCAGCGCCCCATGTAGAGTGCGCCGTCGGGCCCGAATCTGGTCGGGATCACGAAGCTGTTGTTCGGCGTGCCGAAGTGGTTGACGGGCAGCCAGTCGTTGACCCGGAGCATCTGGTTGTTGTCCTGCCGCAGGCGGACCTCCTTCCAGAACCCGTTGTCGGTGCCACGGTTAGTGATCAGCCAGGAGCCGTCGTAGTAGGCCGGGAAGGCGCCGGGACCGCGGCTGTCCTTGTATCGGTAGACCGGGCCGGTGACCGGCTGCATCCCCCCTGCGCCCAGGTCGCCGAAGTCCTTCGGATCCTGGCTTCCGGGGTTGCCGGGGTACTTGCGCCAGACTGTCGCTGGTTTCGCGGGACCTGGGATCGCATCGAGGCCTTGGAATGTGGGTTGCGAATTTGTACCGCCCGGCGGCGCCCAGTTCAGGTCGGACGGGAGCTTGTCGAGCGAGCAGTCGTACTGCTGACCGGTCGAGGAGTTGGCCTCGTAGTTCCAGCGCCAGGTGGTGTTGATCTTCGAGTTGTCACCGACGCAGAACGGCCAGCCGTAGAAACCGGGCCCGTCGACCTTGTTCCACTCGCAGACGCCGGCCGGGGCGCGGTCGGGCTGGTCCACCGAGTTGTCGTGGCAGAACTCGCCGACGACGACCGAACCCGGGTTGGCGGGGTCGGTGTGCACCGTGAAGGGCTGCCGGAAGCCCATGCCGTAGATCTCCGGTCGGGTGTTCGGGGTTCCCGGCGCGAACATGTTGCCCTTCGGGACCGTATAGGTCTTGCCCAGGCCGGGATCGGGTGCGCGCCCTGGGGTCTGCGGCGGGCCCTCGCGCGGTTTGATGCGCAGGATCTTGCCGCGCAGGTCGGCGGTGTTGGCCGCCGTCTTGCGCGCGTCCCAGCGCTCCGAGGCGCGATGGTCCATCGGCGTGTAGCGGTTGTGGCCGGGCGCGTTCGGGGAAACGTCGTCGCCGACGCCGACGTAGAGGTTGCCTTCGGAGTCGAACACCAGGCTCGCGCCGCCGACATGGCCGGGGCCGTTGTCGGTGGGGCCACCCGGGAAGCCCGAGGGTTTGCCGGAGATCTTCGCCTTGGGCACGCGCAGGATCTGCCGCTCCATGTATGGATGTGCCGGGTCCAGGTGCTTCGGCCCGCCTGGTGCCGGCTCGAAGGCGGTGCCGGTCTTGTTCAGCGTGAAGCGGCTGACCAGGTTGTAGCCGACCGTCTGCTGGTTGCCGGTGGTCGGCCAGTCGCCGGGGTTGCGCGGGGAGTAGTAGACGTAGATGTCGTTCTTGTCCGGCTTCGACAGGTCGAAGCCGGGCTGCAGGCTCATTCCCAGCACGCCGTCCTCGGAGTTGCCGTGGTCGGCGCGGGTCGGGATCGTCGCGACTGTGGTCGAGTTGTTCGGTGGGCCCTTCGGGTCGTGCATCTTCACGTAGCCCTCGGACTCGTACCCCTGCTTGGGGCCGATCTCGGTCCAGTAGACCTTGCCGTCCGGCGCCACGTCGAGAGCCATCGGGCCGTTCACATTGTCGACCAGGGTCGTGCGGGTGAAGTTCGACCACACGGTGCCGGAGCAGTCGGTCTTCTTCCCCTCGCCGGCGACCCAGCGCACTCCTCCGACGATCTGCTTGATCAGCGGGTTGTCGCCGCCGTTCTCGGTGTAACGCACGCCGAAGTGGCCCTGCGAGGTCAGCCAGGTCCGCCCATCGTTGTAGGGCCGCGGGGTGCCGGTGCCGTCCTTGACGTTGCCGCCGTCGTAGAGCTTGCACCACGTCGTGGGGTGGTCCTGGCCCATTGAGTAGGTGCCGGTGTTGTAGGTGCGCTCGTCGAAGGTCGCGAGCACGTGGTGGTCGCCCCGGACGTTGCGGGCGAAGTTGTAATGCTCGTCGGCGATCTTGTAGGTGTCGGGCAGGTCTTTGGTGGAGAGGTGGTTGTGGTCGGCAACCTGGACGGTTGCGGCGTTGCCGGTCGCCGACCCGCTCGAGTGGCCGCGCATCGTCGTGCCGACGACGCTGTCCGGCCCGCCGTCCCACCAGTCCCACGCGGATACGCCGGCGCCGGCGTCAGTCATGTTGTGCACGGCCGCGATCCCGCCGCTGCGCTGGGTGAAGCGGATCAACGCGTCGCGCTGGGCATGGTCGAGGAGCGGTCCGGGCCGCCCGCCGCCGGCCCACGACCACGACGCGTTCAGGAACAGGATCGCGTCGTATCGGGCCAGGTTCCCGTCCGTGAAGATCCGGGGGTTCTTGTCCGGGTTATCGCAGTTGTTCGGGCCGCCACCGTTGTTGTCGCAGTTCTCCCAGTCGACGTCGTAGCCTGCGGCCGTGAGAGCAGCCTGCACCACTGGGCGCCCGTTGTTGATTCCATCGGTGTGCCGATACCCGGTCGTGCCGGTGTAGATGAGGATCCTCTTGCCCTCCTCCTGGGCAGGAGCCGCAGGGAGGGCGCTGCTAGCTTGCCTGGTGCTTGTCGATGGGCCAGCAGCCGTCGGGTGGATGCTACTCGGAGCCTGTCGGGTGCTCTTCGCTTGGACAGCGGTCGCCGGGGCGAGCATCTGAGCCCCAAGGGCGACCGCGATCAGGGCGATTCCAGGACGCTTCAGACTCCGCGCAGACGGCGCGGCGTTCCACATGCCACTCACTTCCTCTCCCAATGCGGCGGCTACCAGCCCCGCGGTCGGAGCGACGTGGTGCGACCGCCTGAAGGTTAAGACGTAGCATGTTCCCCTTTTGGCGGATCGTCAAGAACTTCCGGTTGTGAGCGGCAAAAGCTCTGTCGCTAGAAACGTTGCTTTTGTTGATCGGAGACGTTAGTTGTCTTGAACGAGACGGTTCGCTCCGCTAGCGTCCCTGCTATGGGTGGGCAGAGGGTTAACAGGCGACTTCTCAGCGTCGCTGCGGCCACCGTTGCGATCGCCGTCGGGGCACTGCCTCTGGCGGGATGTAGCGACGATTCCGGGACGGCGACGGGGCGGGAGCGCGACTTGACGGCGCTTCAATGCCCGATGGTGGAGACGGGACAGAACAGCGGCGTCAGCCAGTACCGGCCCGCGAAGAATGCCTTCGATACGGCGGAGCTGCTCGGAATGCAGCTCGCTGAGGCCCGTGAGAAGGCGGGCCGTCACGGCTGCGAGATCGTCGTTGCGCGCGAGGACGACAAGAGCCAGCCCGTGCCGATAGAGGTCGACCCGACGAGGATCTATGTCTACATCGCGCAGGGCGCCGTCAGCCACATAGAGGGGGTCGGTGGCGGACTCTAGGGCGGCGACCCGATGCGCACTCTCACCAGGGCTTCCGTAGTCGCCACCGGTCGGCGGTCAAGGTGGGTCGTAATCGCGGTGTGGCTTGCGCTCGCGATGCTCGCGGTGCCGCTACACGCCAAGCTCAGCGAACGGGCCGCCGACGAGAGCGAGACCTTCCTCGTCCGGGGGTCGGAGTCGGCGGAGGCCAAGCGGATCATCAACGAGCAGTTCCGGCGCGGCAGCGAGACAGCGGCGGTAATCGCCTACTTCCGCGAGGGTGGGATCACAGCGGACGACGGGCAGCGCGCCGACGCCGACGCCCGCGCGCTGTGCCGGTCCGGCGCGATCCCGAAGTTGACGATGGTCGCCACCCCGTACCAGCGCGCGTGCGGCAAGACCGATCCGCTCGACATGAGCCCGGGCGGCTCGCTGCTCACCTCACCCGACAACAGCGTCATCTTGAGCACAGTCCTGATGACCGACGGCTCGACGCCCGCCAGCGAGCAGGCCGTCGCGGCAATCCGCGAGGTCGTCCCGCCGGCCACCGGCGACGAGAGCGGATTGCGGGCCTTCGTCACCGGCCGAGCCGGCTTTGAGGCCGACCGAAGTGCTGCGCTCAAAGGCATCAACGGGACCCTCTTGGCGGTCACCGTCGTCATACTGCTGCTCCTGCTGCTCGCGACCTACCGCTCGCCGCTGATTGCTCTGGTACCGCTGGCCGTCGTCGCCGTCGCCTATCTCGTCGCCGCCGGCCTTGCCTACGCTTTCGTCGCCGCCGGCCTCACCGAGGTCAGCGGCCAGACGACCGCGATCCTGATCGTGCTGATGTTCGGTGCCGGCACCGACTACTGTCTGCTGATCGTGGCGCGGTTTCGCGACGAACTGCGACGGGCGCGGGACGTTGAGGAGGCGATGGTCGCCGCCGCCCAGCGCACCGGCCCGGCGATTCTCTCCGCCGGAGCGATCGTCGTCGGCGCGATGCTGGTCCTCGCCCTTGCCGACTTCAACGCCACGCGCGAGATGGGCCCGATCCTCGCCCTCGGCGTCGCGATCATGGTTTGTGCCGGTCTGACGCTCCTGCCCGCGATGCTCACCGCCCTCGGACGACGGGCATTCTGGCCCGCGATTCCCCGCCGCGAGCCCGAGGCCGCACCCGCAGTCACGTTCTGGGGGCGCGTCGCGAGCCTTGTTCACGCACGCCCCGCAGTGATCGCCGCGGCGGTCACCGCTCTCCTCGCCGCGGGCGCGCTGGCCACCATCGGCGGGCGTCCGGCGCTCGACTTCGCCGCGTCCTTCCGCGAGGCGCCGGACTCGGTCCGCGGTCAACAGGTGATCCGCAACCACTTCACACCCGGCCGGGCGGCGCCGCTTCGCATCGTCGTAGCCGACGAGGCAAGCGGGAAGGTCCAGAGCGCTCTCACCGAAGGCACGGACTCACCCATCGCCGACATGCACGCGGTGGCCCGGTCGGTCGGGGCGGACAGCGGCCTCCTGGGTGCGGCGGCGCAAGGCCAGCGAAGGCCCGCGACGAACTTGGTCATCTTTGACGCAGACCTGCGGATGGATCCGTTCTCAGAGCGGGCCACCGACGCCGTCCCAGTGCTGCGCGAGATCGCTGACCGCGCGGCCGAGGGTCGGACCGTCCTGATCGGCGGGACCGTGGCCGAGAACTACGATGCCCGCCAGGCACTCAGGCGTGACACCAGGCTGATCGTCCCGGTCGGCCTTGCCCTGATCCTCCTCGTCCTCACTCTGCTCCTGCGCGCGGTGGTGATGCCGCTCTACGTGATCGCGACCGTGATCCTCTCCTTCGGCTTCGCCCTCGGCGTCAGTTCCCTTATCTTCACCCACATCCTCGGCCAGCCGGCCTCAGACCCAAACCTGCCGTTGTACACGTTCATCTTCATCGTCGCCCTGGGCGTCGACTACAACGTGTTTCTCCTCAGCCGGATCAGCGAACAGCGCCGGCAGCACGAGACCCGCCGCGCAGTGAGGGAGGCCCTTGAGCGAACCGGCGGCGTGATCACCTCCGCTGGCCTCGTGCTGGCCGCCACCTTCGCGACCTTGATGGCGGTTCCGATGGAGGCGCTGTTTCAGATCGGCTTCGTGATCACCCTGGGCCTGCTCGCCGACACGTTCCTCGTCCGGGCCCTGCTCGTCCCCGCTCTGGCGGTGCTGCTCGGCGAGCGAAACTGGTGGCCATCCAGGCAGACCGCTACCCCGGGCTGACGTCGCCGGCCGCTGTTTCCCGGTCTTCATCTCGCTCCACGGCGTTCCCCAATGCGGTCATGGCGCACACACCCGTGCACGTCGACCCGCAAGCTGGCCAAGGAGTTGACCCGCTCGAGCACGAACGCGGCCCGGATCGCGGGCGCGAAGCTCCAGGGTTTGAACACGTCGCCGACTGACGGCCTCGTCGACCTTGTCACGATCACCGACACCTTCGAGGTTCGGTTCAATCATCCACACAGGACCGAGCGCCTCGGCTACGGCTTACCGTTAGTTGGCGAACTGGCGGCCCGCCGGGGCGACGTTGTGGCCCGTGTGCGTTATGCCTGGATGGTCGGCTTCCCCTCCTCGTTGCCGGGCCCGCGGCGGCCGCTTGGCGGTCGCCGCGGGCGACATCTTTCCTGTGGTGTCAGGCGATTTTGCGGTGGTAGGCCCGCATGGCGAAGGCGTAGGCGACGATGAGGATGCCGGCGCACCAGCCGAGGGCGATCCAGATGTCGTTGCCGACCGGCTGCTGCTCGAACATCGCCCTGATGGTGTTGACGATGGAGGTGACCGGTTGGTGTTCGGCGAAGGCTTTCACCGGCCCGGGCATGGTGTCGGTGGGGACGAACGCCGAGCTGATGAACGGTAGGAAGACAAGAGGGTAGGAGAAGGCGGACGCTCCGTCTGGCGAGGACGCCGCCAGGCCGGCGATCATCGCGACCCACGTTAGCGCGAGGGTGAACAGCGCTAGGATTCCGACGACGGCGAGCCAGGCCAGCACACCGGCCGAGGTGCGAAAGCCCATGATGAGCCCGACCCCGATGATGACCACGACGGAGATGGCGTTGGACACCATCGAGGTCAGCACGTGTCCCCAAAGGACGGAAGAACGTGCGATCGGCATCGAGTGGAACCGTTCGAATATGCCGCTCTGCATGTCGTTGAACAGCCGAAAGCCGGTGTAGGAGATGCCGCTGGCGATGGCGATGAGCAGGATGCCGGGCATCAGGTAATTGGTGTAGTTGTCGGTACCGGCCTGGATGGCGCCGCCGAATACGTAGCGGAACAGCAGCATGAACGCGATCGGCATGATCGTGACCGTGATGATGGTGTCCATGCTGCGGGTAACGTGGCGGATGGATCGTCCGAGCATGACGTTGGTGTTGCTGACGACATGCGAGCTCATCGCTGCATCTCCTTGGTGCCGACGATCGACAGGAAGATCTCCTCCAGGGTGGGCTGGCGTTCCACGAGTTCCGCCTTCGCGGGCGGCAACAGCTGGCGCAGGTCCGCCAGGGTGCCCGACACGATGATCGTGCCTTGGCGCAGGATCGCGATCCGGTCGGCCAGCTTCTCCGCTTCTTCCAGGTACTGGGTGGTCAGAAGGACCGTCGTGCCCTTGCCGGCAAGGCTCTTGATCTCCTTCCACACTTCGATGCGGGCTTCCGGGTCGAGGCCGGTGGTCGGCTCGTCGAGGAAGATGACTGGCGGGTCGCCGATGAGGCTCATAGCGATGTCCAGGCGCCGGCGCATGCCGCCCGAGTAGGTCGCCACCCGGCGCCCGCCCGCGTCAGAGAGGCCGAATCGTTCGAGCAGGCCGTCGGCGACCTGGCCGGGGTTCTTCACCTGTCGCAACTTGGCGACCATGATCAGGTTTTCGCGGCCGGTGAGGATCTGGTCAACTGCGGCGAACTGTCCGGTCAGGCTGATCGACTCCCGGACCTTTTCGGGCTGGGAAACGGCGTCGAATCCGTTGACGCTTGCGCTGCCGCCGTCGGGTTTGAGTAGCGTGGACAGGATGCGCACGACGGTGGTCTTGCCGGCGCCGTTGGAGCCGAGCAGTGCGAAGATGCTGCCGCTGGCCACGGCGAAGTCCACGCCCTTGAGGACCTCGAGCTTGCCGTAGGACTTGTGCAATCCCATAACCTGGATCGCGAGGGGTGGGGTTTGCATATGGTGAGGTCTCCTTATTCGACGGTCACGTTGGCCGGTTCGACGCCGAAGCCCTTGAGCGCGGCGAAGGTGAGCTTGTCCATGCGCGCCCCGTCGAAGTTCACGGTGCGTAGGGCCTTGTAGTACCTCTTGCTCCAGCCGCCGCGGAAAGAGCAGTCGCGCAGGATCGCCCCGCGCATCGACAGGCCCTCAAGCCCTGCCCGGTCGAACTTCACACTGGTGAAGGCCGCCCCGTCGAAGTTGAGGCCGCGCAGATCGGACGCAGAGAAGTCCACGCCGGTGAACGTGCAGCGTTCGAAGACGGTCTTCCGCAGGTCGGTCTTGCGGAACGCGACCTCGGTAAGCGCGGCGTCGGCGAACCGGACGCCGTTGAGCCCGGACATGCTGAGGTCGGTACGGACCAGCTTTGCGCGGCGGAAGCTGGCGTTCGACAGGTCGGACGTCGTGAAGTTCGCGTCGGTCAGGTTGGCGCCGTCGAAGTTGACGTCTCGCATGTCGCTGCTCTTGAACTTGCTGCCGGTGAGGTCGGCGTTGGAGAAGTCGGAGCCGCGCAGCGCGCTCGCTCCGAACCTTCCCTGTCGCGCCGCGACGCCGGCGAAGTCGCTGCCCTCCAGGGCGCTCGCGTCGAATCGCGTAACCACCTGCCGCTCGAGAACCCGCGAGAGATTCGACACCTCCCGCACCGTCTCCTCGATGTCGCCGATGCTGTCGACGGTCAGCTCGAACGCCGCCGCCTCATCTTTGCCCTCGGCGAGCAGCTCGCGATATCGCTCCTGCAGATCGGCGAGCAGGTCCGTCTTCAGCTCGCCAACGCTTTTGGTGCCCTCGTAAGGGGCGAAGACGCCGTCTACGTACTCGTTGAGTTTGTCGTTCATTGGTGTTCGTCCCCTTTACAGCAGCGTGTCCAGTACGCGCTTGGCGTAGTCCCAGGTGGTCTTGTTGTGCGCGTAGGTCGCGCGGCCCTTGTCGGTGATCCGGAAGTATTTGCGCCGTCCGCCCTGAGACTCGTCGCCCCAGTACCAGGTGATGTCGCCCTCGGCCTCCAAGCGCCGGACGCTGGAGTACATAGTGGCTTCCTTGAGTTCGTATTCGCCCTGCGAGCGTTCGGCGATCAGCTTGACGATCTCGTAGCCGTAGCGGTCGGACTCCGTCAGCAGCCGCAAGATCATCGTGTCGGTGTTCCCGCGTAGCAGATCGGATGTGATCTTGTTGGTGCTCATACCTCACCTCCCGGGTTACACCGTAGGTCGGGGTACTGTGGCTGTCAAGGTAGTTGGTGGATCACGGTATGTCGGCGACCGAGGCACTGCCTCGACGCCAGCTCCGCCGCAACCGCCGTGGGAAAAACACCGATGAATCAGCCGCTTGGCCATGACGACATCGCGTTGCTGATCGAACAAGCCGCCGAAACCGGTGACCTCGGCCTGCTGCGGCACCTAGCCGATGCGGGCAGCAAAGATGCTCTTGACCATCTGGTCGAGTCAGCGGCAGAGCAGGCTGACGAGCAAGATCCCGCGCGTACGGCGGGGCGGCGCTGACACGGATGCACTCTGCTTCATGCACCCGTTAGAAACGGAGGGCCGCTGCAGTGGCGTATGCACTTTGGATACGCCCGCGATACACGCAATCCCCGGCGTCGTCGCCCGGCACCTCGGCCACGATCACCGGGCGGACGAGCCGGTGCCGGCGTTGACGCCCGAGCAGCACATCGCGTCCGTGCCGTACTTCACGCCCGGCGGCTTCTCCCGCTGCAGTCGACGTGCTGGAGTCGGTCGCCAAGCGGGTGGCGCGACCTCGATGGCGGTCGTCCGGTCCTGGCTGCAGCAGCACTCGCCGAGCATTATGCTGATCCCGGGCACCTCGTCGGTTGCCCACTTGGGCGGGAACATCGCCGGCGCGGCCGTGCCGCCCGACGCCCCCTCGCCGAACGATCTGAGCAGTGAACGCCCACGCAAAGGTGTCGTAGCCGGCCGGTTTGCTCGTCTCCACCCAGTTCCGGGATGAGGGCCTACCTACCATGAAGTGCCAGGTCAAAGGCCTGATCGCCGGGAACGGCCGCCGGGCCTTTCCATCATCCTGTCTCAGCGGATCTCCCGAGATCGTGAACGACTGGAGTTCGACATGAGCGACACGCTCGACTGGAACGCGAAGATCATCGCGGAGTTCCGAGCAAGCGAGGGCAGGGTTGGCGGGAGCTTCGAGGGCGCTCCGCTGGTCCTGTTGCATCACCGCGGCCGCAAAAGCGGGCGGGAGCACGTCAACCCGACGATGTACCTCCCGCACGACACCGAGCCGGACGTCATCTACGTCTTCGCAACCAAGGGTGGAGCACCCACCAACCCGGACTGGTACCACAACTTGGCCGCCGCCGGTGTCGGCAGTGTCGAACGCGGAACCGAGACATACAAGGTGACCGTCCGCGAACTGACCGGCGCTGAACGCGACCGCATCTACGCCGAGCAAGCGCGGCGCTACCCAGGCTTTGGCGAGTATGCACGCCAAACTGCTGGAGTCCGCACCATTCCTGTGCTCGAACTTCGGCGGGCGTAGCCCACACCCGTAGGACCGGCCAGCGAGATCCCGGCCTCCGCATCCGGCTGCCCGTGCCGCCGCCACTGAGCTCGACAGTGACGGCAGACGGCCATGAGAGCCAGGACAACGCCGGACGGCAGCCGGGCTGGTGGCGTTTACGACCGCGCGGAGCGGCCTGTTGTAAAGTGTGGGCCGCAAGAGGCGTTGATGGGGACGAGTACCACCGGACGCAGCTCGGAGCGACTCGGGGGCGGTGTGAGCCCGGGAGCGTGCCCGGCGGGAAGATCACCCCGGAGCCGTCGGAAGAAAGGCCCGCGGGCCGAGTAGAACTGACCTTGCATCCGAATGAGCGGGTCGTGCGTTTCACGCGACCAAGGAGGGTGGTACCGCGGGGCCCGGCCTCGTCCCTCCGTTGGACAGCGCGCCCGACGGAGGACCGACCGGATGTACAGAACCGTGCCCGCGCAGGTCGATTTGGCCACCCTTGACCATGAGGTGCTGCATTTCTGGCACAGCAACAGCGTCTTCAAGCGCAGCCTCGAGCAGACCGAGGGGCGGCCCGACTGGATCTTCTACGAAGGCCCACCGACCGCCAACGGGCTGCCGGGAACGCACCACATCGAGGCGCGGGTGTTCAAGGACATCTTCCCGCGCTACAAGACCATGAAGGGCTTCCACGTCCCCCGCAAAGCGGGCTGGGACTGCCACGGCCTGCCGGTCGAGCTCGCGGTGGAAAAGGAACTCGGCTTCACCGGCAAGCAGGACATCGAGGCCTACGGCATCGCCGAGTTCAACGCCAAATGCCGGGAATCAGTGACCCGACACACGGACGCCTTCGCCGAGCTGACCGAGCGCATGGGCTACTGGGTCGACATGGACGACGCGTACCGCACCATGGACCCACACTACGTGGAATCCGTCTGGTGGTCGCTCAAGCAGATCTTCGACCAGGGCCTGCTGGTGGAGGACTTCCGGGTGGCACCGTGGTGCCCACGCGACCAGACCGCGCTGAGCGACCACGAGCTGGCGCAGGGCTACGAGAACGACACGGATCCCTCAGTGTTCGTGCGATTCCCCCTGACCTCGGGACCCCTCGCCGGGCAGGCGTCACTACTGGTGTGGACGACGACCCCGTGGACCCTGGTGTCCAGTACGGCCGTGGCGGTACACCCGGACGTCACCTACGTGGTGGCGACCGACGGCACCGAGCGGCTCGTCGTCGCCGAGCCGCTGCTGGAGCAGGTCCTCGACGGCTGGACCCGCACCGGCGACAGCTTCACCGGCAAGGAGCTGGAGCGCTGGACCTACCGGCGGCCGTTTGACCTGGTCGACGTGCCGGACGCGCACCTCGTCATACTCGCGACCTACGTCACCACCGACAGCGGCACCGGCCTGGTCCACCAGGCACCCGCGTTCGGCGCCGACGACCTCGCCAGCTGCCGGACCTACGGGCTGCCGATGGTTAACCCGGTGCGCCCCGACGGCACGTTCGAGACGCAGATCCCGCTGGTCGGCGGGATGTTCTTCAAGGACGCCGACGCGCCGCTGGTCACCGACCTGCAGAACCGCGGCCTGCTGTTCCGCGAGCAGCAGTACGAGCACAGCTACCCGCACTGCTGGCGCTGCCACACGCCGCTCATCTACTACGCCCAGCCGTCCTGGTACGTGCGCACCACGGCGATCCGCGACCAGCTGCTGCGCGAGAACGAGCGCACCAACTGGCACCCCGCGACCATCAAGCACGGCCGCTACGGTGACTGGCTGACCAACAACGTCGACTGGGCCCTGTCACGGTCCCGCTACTGGGGCACCCCGCTGCCGATCTGGCGCTGCCCGCAGCAACACCTGACCTGTGTCGGCTCGCTCGCCGAACTCAGCGAGCTGACCGGGCGGGAGCTGTCGAACCTCGACCCGCACCGCCCATTCGTCGACGACGTCACCCTCACCTGCCACTGCGGCGCGACGGCGACGCGCGTGCCGGAGGTCATCGACGCCTGGTACGACTCGGGCGCAATGCCCTTCGCCCAGTTCGGCTACCCGCACCGCAACCAGCAACTGTTCGAGCGCAGCTACCCGGCCCAGTTCATCTGCGAGGCGATCGACCAGACCCGCGGCTGGTTCTACACCCTCATGGCCGTCGGCACGCTGGTCTTCGACCGGTCCTCGTACGAGAACGTGGTCTGTCTCGGGCACATCCTCGCCGAAGACGGCCGCAAGATGTCCAAGCACCTGGGCAACATCCTCGAGCCCATCCCGCTGATGGAACAGCACGGCGCCGACGCCGTGCGCTGGTACATGGCCGCCGCAGGCTCGCCCTGGTCATCCCGCCGGGTGGGTCACACGACCCTGCAGGAAGTGGTCCGCAAGACGCTGCTGACCTACTGGAACACGGTCGCCTTCCAGGCGCTCTACGGCCGTACGGCGAACTGGGTGCCGTCCGCTGAGGACCCGGCGCCGGCGGACCGGCCGGTGCTCGACCGGTGGGTGCTCTCTGAGCTCAACGTCCTGGTGCGTCAGGTCGACGAGGCGATGGCCGCGTTCGACACCCAGGAGGCAGGCAAGCTGCTCGCCGCGTTCGTTGACGACCTGTCGAACTGGTACGTCCGGCGCAGCCGCCGCCGCTTCTGGCGCGGCGACCCGGCCGCCCTGGCCACCCTGCACGAGGCGCTACGAACGGTGACCCTGCTGCTCGCGCCGCTCATCCCGTTCATCACCGAGCGGGTCTGGCAGGACATCGTGGTGGCGGTGGACCCGACGGCCGCCCCGTCGGTGCACCTGGCGGCGTATCCGGAGGTGGACGAATGCTTGATCGATCCCCGACTGGGTGAGCAGATGACGGTGGCCCGACGCCTGGTGGAACTGGGTCGCACGGCCCGCGCCGAGTCCGGGGTCAAGACCCGCCAACCGCTGGCCCGCTCGCTCGCCTCGGCACAGGGCTTCGCCGACCTGGAGCCGCAGCTCATCGCAGAGATCGCCGCAGAGCTCAACGTCGCCGTGGTCCTGCCGCTCAGCGCCTCCGAGGCGTCGCTGGTCGACACTACCGCCAAGGCGAACTTCCGGACCCTCGGCAAGCGGTTCGGCAAGGCCGTGCAGGACGTGGCCAAGGCCATCGCCGCGGCCGACGCCGCCGCCATCAAGCGGGGCCTCGCGGCCGGCGAGGCCACCGTGATCGTCGGTGGCGAGCCGCTGACCCTCGGCCCCGACGACGTGATCATCACCGAGACGCCGCGCCAAGGCTGGGCGGTCGCCTCGGAGGCCGGCGCCACGCTCGCGCTCGACCTGCAGCTGACTCCGGAGCTGCGCCGCGCCGGGCTCGCCCGCGAGGCGATCCGCCTGATCCAGGAGGCCCGCAAGACCAGCGGGCTGGAAGTCTCCGACCGGATCGAGCTGCGCTACGCAGCGGCCCAGAACGACGTCGCCGCGGCGCTCGACGAGCACCGCGACATGGTCGCCGACGAGGTGCTCGCGGTGCGGTTCGGCCCCGGCGAGCCGGACTGGGCAGCCACGCCGCACCAGGACGCCGACCTCGGCCTGACGTTCTGGCTGCGCCGCGCCTGATCCGATTCGCCGTTACGGCGGCCGGTCTACTCGCGACCGGACGCCCGCCACGGCGGCGGAGCCGGGTAGTCTGCGGCGTTTGACGAGCCAGCCGCCCTTGGCGGAGGCGACCCGAACGGCGCCGACCACGACCTGCCCTCCACGTCGTCCGCATGCCCGGCGTTCACTCGGACGTGTGAAGAGATGGGCAGTCGCCATGGACCCGTATCGGCTCATGCGACGCCTATCGTCTGTCGCTCGGGTTCGATGAGGGCAACGATGCGCTGTTCGTCTCGCGGGTATGGATGGCCGGTGTACTTGGTGGCCAGTTGGTCGACGATCATCCAGGCCGCGTCGCCTTCGAGCCACTCGATGACGCGGCCGCGGATGATGACCGGTTGGAACGGGTTGTCGGCTGGTGCCAGGGAGAGCGCGATCCGCGGGTCGCGGCGTAGGTTGCGGGCTTTGCGGGTGCTCGGGCCGGTGAGGATCGCGATGTGGTCGCCGTGCGTGCCGATCCAGACAGGGACGCAGTGGGGGGCGCCGTCGGGCAGGACGCTGGCGAGGTGTGCGATCGGGGTGCCGTCGAGCACGCGGCGCACGTCGGGGTTGAGCATGGTGGTCATCTCCTGGCGTGGGTTCTGGGTGGGCTTGTGGCGGTGGTTGTCGGCGCGCGACGCGACGTTGCCGGTGACGAGGGTCATCGCTCGACCTTGTAGTGGAGGTGGGTGACGCCGGGCGCCGGAACGGCGTCGACGAGGCGGAGTCGCACATGCCTGGGCAGCGCCTGGAAGAAGGGCCGGCCGCCGCCGAGTAGGACTGGCACCTGGTGGAGGACCATCTCGTCGACGAGCCCCGCTATCAACGCCTCGGTTACGACGCCGCCGCCCATGAGGCCGACGTCCTTGTCGCCGGCGGCCTCGCGGGCCGCGGCGACCGCGTCCTCGATGCCGGTGGTGACGAGGGTCTGCCGCTCGCTGATCTCCGGTGCGGGCCGGTGGCTGAGGACGAACAGCCGGGCCGTCGGGTGGGGACTGCCCCCTCCAAAATGGTCGGAGTCCTCATAGGTGTTGCGGCCCGCCACGACCGCGCCCACGCGCCCGGCGAGGGCGTCGAAGACCCGTGTGCTGGGCTCGCTCAGCCTGAAGCCGTCGAACACCTGGCTGGGTGTGTCGCCGTCGAAGTACCAGTCGAAGAGCATCGTCCCGTCGCCGAGCCCACGCCCGGCGCCGGGCCCGCGGCCGGTGATGTAACCGTCGACCGACACCGCGTGGGCGCTGATGACCTTGCTCATCTCCGTGATCCTCCCTGGGGTTCCTTCAAGAGACGCTGTGACCATAGCAACTTCAGTTCCCTAAGGAAACCCCAATTGGTAGGCTGGTTCCATGCAACGCACGGACTTCAGCAAAATGGCGTGCTCGATCGCACGTACTCTCGACGTCATCGGGGAGCCCTGGTCACCGCTGGTCCTGCGCGACGTATGGGTCGGGCTCAACCGGTTCGAGCAGCTCCAGGCCGACCTCGGAATCTCACGCAAAGTCCTGACCGAGCGACTGAACCACCTCGTCGACCAGGGCGTGCTCGAACGCCGCCCCTACGACCGGCGACCGCGCTACGAGTACGTCCTGACGGAGAAGGGCACCGAGTTGGTCGACCTGCTCATGGTCATGACCCGTTGGGGAGACAAATGGCTCGCCGGCGAGACCGGCCCGCCAGTGCTCTACCGCCACCACGCGTGCGGCGAAGTCAGCGGTGTCGACCTGCGCTGCACCCACTGCGGCGAGCCGATGCACGCAAACGACATCGACCCGCTGCCAGGCCCCGGCGCAGCCGTCTGACCCAGACGACCCCAAAGCCCCTGGCCGGGCCTTGGCCGCCCAACGGCATCCGCGACCGCCGTCGGACGCGCTCCCAAGCCCAACGCGGCGAGCGCCAGACCGCCGACCACCACACGCGGCCCGCACCCGCCAGGCCATCCGACACGACGATCAACTCCTCGGCGAGGGCGTCGTTGAGGGCTTCGACCTACCGCCCAGAAGCCGACCGGGACTACCGGTCCCACCGGTCGACGTAGGTATGGCGAGTAGCCGTATGTGGTCATGCAACTCGGTCGGCGCGTCGTGCTCCCGCAGTGCGGCCCCAGCGGCCCGTTCGATCGCCCAGATACTCCCGTCACAGGCGACTGAGGCGGTGGTCGAGTGCAGTGTGACGGCGGCCGGCGCTGACGGTGCGGACGGCTGCGGCGAGGGCCCGGCGGGAGCCGACGAGGACAACGAGTTGTTTGGCGCGGGTGACGGCGGTGTAGAGCAGGTTGCGTTGGAGCATCATCCAGGCGCTGGTGGTGAGGGGGATGACGACGGCGGGATATTCCGAGCCTTGGGAGCGGTGGATGGTCATGGCGTAGGCGTGGGCGAGTTCGTCGAGTTCGTCGAAGTCGTAGTCGATGCTCTCGTCCTCGTCGGTACGCACGGTGAGGGTCTGCTCCTCCGTGGAGAGCGCGGTGACGATTCCGAGGGTGCCGTTGAAGACGCCCGCTTGGCCCTTGTCGTAGTTGTTGCGGATCTGGGTGACCTTGTCACCGGCCCGGAACACCCGCCCACTCACGCGCCGCTCCGGTAGCCCGTCGCGGTGCGGGGTGAGGTGCTGTTGCAGCAGCGTGTTGAGCGCGCCGGCACCAGCCGGACCGCGGTGCATAGGAGTGAGGACCTGCACGTCCCGGCGCGGGTCAAGGCCGAACTTGGCCGGTATGCGGGTGCAGGCGACGTCGACGGTGAGGGCGGCGGTGGCGTCGGTGTCGTCGCAGGCAAACAGGAAGAAGTCCGGCAGGCCCTGAACCACGGGTGGGCGGCCGGCGTTGATGCGGTGGGCATTGGTCACGACACCGGACTGGGCGGCTTGGCGGAAGATCTGCGTCAGCCGCACCCGCGGAATAGTGGGGGCGGCGAGCAGGTCGCGCAGGACCTCGCCAGCACCGACGGAGGGGAGCTGGTCGACGTCGCCGACGAGCAGTAGATGGGCGCCGGGTGGCACGGCTTTGACGAGTTTGTTGGCCAGGATCAGGTCGAGCATGGAGGCCTCGTCGACGACGAGCAGGTCGACGTCGAGGGGATTGTCCCGGTCGTAGGAGGGATCGCCGCCGGGGCGTAGCTGGAGCAGGCGGTGCACGGTCGCGGCGGGATGCCCGGTGAGCTCGGACAGGCGTTTCGCGGCCCGCCCGGTCGGGGCGACAAGGGTGACCTTGGCTCTCTTCGCGGCGGCGAGTTCGACGATCGAGCGGACGGTGAAACTCTTGCCGCAGCCCGGCCCGCCGGTCAGCACCGCCACCTTCGCAGTCAGGGCGAGACGGACCGCCTGCTCCTGCTCGGCAGCGAGGTCGTTGCCGGTGCGTGCCTTCAACCATGCCAGAGCCTTGCCCCAGTCGACATTCGTGAAGTGAGGCAGCCGGTCGGCCGGGGTGGTCAGCAGACGGTGTAGGGAACTGGCGAGGGACTGCTCGGCGCGGTGGAACGGCACCAGGTACACCGCCTGCACCGCCTCCCCGTCCCCGGCGGGCAGCGTCTCGCGGACGACTCCCTCGTCGGCGACAAGGTCGTCGAGGCAGCGGGTGACGAGGTCGGCGGGCACGTCGAGGATCTTCGTCGCGCCGGCGACCAACTCGGGAGCAGGTAGGTAGCAGTGGCCTGAGTCGGTGGCCTCGGACACCGTGTATTGCAGGCCGGCCATGACCCGCTGGGGGCTGTCGTGGGGGATGCCGACGGCCTGGGCGATAGTGTCGGCGGTCTTGAAGCCGATGCCCCACACGTCCGCAGCCAGCCGGTACGGCTCCTTGGTGACCACGTCGGTGGAGCCATCGCCGTACTGCTTGTAGATCCGCACGGCGAGGGAGGTGGAGACGCCCACACCTTGCAGGAAGACCATTACCTCCTTGATGGCCTTCTGCTCCTCCCACGCGGCGGTGATCTTCGCCGTGCGTTTCGGCCCCAGCCCCGGCACCTCCACCAGGCGGGCGGGTTCCTCCTCGATGACTCGCAGGGTATCCAGGCCGAAATGGGCGACGATCCGCTCGGCGAACACCGGGCCGATACCCTTCACGAGGCCCGAGCCGAGATAGCGCTGGATGCCCTGAATCGTGGCAGGCAGCACCGTGGAGTAGGAGTCGACCTCGAACTGCCGACCGTACTTCGGGTGCGACGACCACCACCCGTGCAGCCGCAGCGTCTCACCCGGCTGCGCGCCGAGCAGCGCCCCGACCACGGTCAGCAGATCGCTGCCACGGTTGGTGGCCACGCGGGCAACGGTGTACCCGGTCTCCTCGTTGACATATGTCAACCGCTCCAGCACCGCGTCCAGTACGGCAAGCGGCGGACGGACTGGCACGGTCATGGCTGACATCGTGCCGCTTGCCGCCGTCGCATCGGCACCCGCCCTGCCCGCTTGGCTCGGGACCGCGCGGGGCCGCAGCGTTGAATCGTCTGGCGCGCCGACCCGACTACCGGTCGATCTTCACGAAGGGGTCGGCGCCTCTTCATAAAGATTCCTGTCAATGGGAATCATCCTTCGAGAAGGTCGATGCCCCCACGACGGTCGCTGGAGGCCCGCATGCGAGTACGACACCTGCCCAGCCGCACCCCACCCTTGCGGCGGGTGGGCCGCCGCCTCAGCCGCGGCTGTTACCGCACGAGGGCAAGCTCGACCGATGCGCCATCCGCACCTTCGACGAGTTCCTCACCGCGTCGCCTGGCCGGCGCCCACGCGCCGGTGAAACCAGCCCTTATGACGGAAGAACCCTGCCGCCACGAATATTCGCGGCGGCAGGGACGCCCGAGAAGGGCGGTGTCTCATGACTCAACGGACTATTGAGACACGCTGTAGGGCAGGAGCGTGACACTGGGACGAACGGCACCGTGCCGTTAAAGTGCGGTCTAGTAATAGTTGTCGATCGGTTGGCGCGCCTCGTCGAACAGGGCCGGCCCCTCGTACCGCACCGGGGGTAGCGGCGGAATGGCGGGCTTGACCTCCTCGAACTGTTCCGCGGACAGGGCGTACACCACCCGGCCGAGGCCGGACCGGGCGATCGCGGTCGCGCACATCGGGCAGGGCTGGCAGCTGGTGTACATGGTGGTGGCGGCCGCCACGTCGGGGGCGAGTTCGCGAGCGGCCCAGCGGGCCAGCTTCAGTTCCGGGTGGGCGGTGATGTCCGAGTCGGAGACAACGGTGTTGTGGTCCTCGATCAGGACGCTACCGTCCGCATCGACCAGCAACGAGCCGAACGGCCGTTCGCCGGACGCCCCGGCCTTGCTGGCGAGTTCAACGGCTCGGCGGAGAAACTTCTCGTCGTCGGGGGTCATCGGTCCTCCTGGGATTTGTGGTACGCGGCCACGGCCGCAAGGGTCTGCCAGGCGCGTTCGGGCTGGCGGATCTCGGTCAAGTCGCCGTTGAACGGGTCGAGTACTACCGTCTCCGCGCCGAGCAGACGAAGTTGGTCGATGTCGGCGATGATCTGGCCGATGGTGCCGACACCGGCGAGCCGGTCCGGGGCGGTGACCGCTTCTCGGGTCTCCCGGAGTTTGATGCGCGGCGTCAACGCGGGCACCGGGCGGCCGAGTTCATCGGCGGTGGCCTTCAGCCGCCCGGCTGCGTCCGCCAGCCATCCGGGCGTAACCCGCAGCGGGTGCCAGGCGTCACCGAGCCGTACCGCGCGACGGATGCCAGCGTCGCTGTTGCCGCCGACCCAGATCGGGATCGGGCCCGTGTCGTAGTCGTCGGTGTTCCGCCAGGCGTCGCGTATGGCGTGCAGGTACTCGTCGGTCAGCGCGCCGCGCCGCCGGAACGGCACGCCGAGCGCCTCGAACTCCTGTTGGGCCCAGCCGACGCCGACGCCGAGGACGAGCCGGTCGTCGCTGAGCCGGTTGAGGTTCGCCGCCATCCGGGCGGTGAGCAGCGGGTGCCGGTACGGGACGATGAGCACCGTGGTGCCTAGCCGGACCCGGCGGGTCACCCCGGCCAGCCAGGACAGCGTGGTGAACGGCTCGTAGAACGGCGCGGGATACTTCTCGGCCACGTCTGGGGTCACCGCGATGTGGTCGGAAACCATCAGCAGGTCGAAGCCGAGATCCTCGACCGTCTGGGCCCACTGTCGCAGCATGCCGGGGTCGGTACCCGGGGCGAAGTTCGGTACGTTCACGCCGATTTGCACGCTACCCAGGCTAGCCAGCGCGGATCCGGCGTGGAATACCTTGTTCCCTGCCTTTGCTGGCTTTCGCCGTGGATCCGCCGGTAGATTGGCGTAATGGCCGAGAATCTTGACGCCGTCGATTGGTCCATCCTGACCGAGTTGCAGGGCGACGGCCGCCTGCCGATCACCGAGCTCAGCCGCCGGGTCAAGCTGAGCGCCTCGGCTACCAGCGAGCGGGTCAGGCGACTGGAGGCGATCGGTGTGATCACCGGCTACCGCGCCGAGGTCGACCTACCCAAGGCGGGCTTCGCCGTACTCGCGGTGGTCCGGCTGAAGTATCCCGGCAGCCAGCACGCACCGCTGCACCGGCTGCTCGAGCGACGGTCGGAGATTCTGGAGTGCCTACGCACCACAGGAGAGGACTGCTACCTGCTGAAGGTGACCGCGACGTCGATGGCGCACCTCGAACAGGTCGTCAACGAACTTGCCGCGTTCGGCAGCACCACCACCAACGTGGTCTACAGCGCCACCCTGCCCTATCGCGGCCCGCGCCAGAAACCGCCCCACTCGTGACCCGGCGGCGTACGAATGCCCCCGCAGCGCGGGAACTACCGTAAGGCGCCACCGGCTACGGGCGCCCGCGGCGCCGCCGCACTGACGCCGCCGCCGGGTCACACGTCGGCGGCGGAAGTCCCGTTACCTGTCCCGCAGCAGGGGAATCCAGACCCGGATCCGCGGGCCGGAGGGGCTGACCGCGAATAAGGCACCGCCACATCGGGAATGGCGAGGTCAACGCGGCCGGGCTCGGCAACCATGCCGATGCCGAACGCCGCCGGTTCGAGCAGTCATGACAACCGGCAGTCCGCTCGGGCGGCAGCGGTGTGCTACTGAACGTCGACCCTGGCCGGAGCCTCCGGCGCGATCGTGTCGAGCCCGGTGTGACCGTGCGACAGGCTACGCGCCGACAGCAGAATGAGACCTGCGCCGGGTCGTCAATGGGCGCACTGCCCCGGCAGCAAGAGAGCCAGCTCGCTGCGGATCTCCGAGGATCGAGGCGCCCGCCGGTGGGAGGCAGCCGCCGCGCGGCGGGGCCGGGCCGGGCCGGGCCACCCGGTTGTCGTTCCCGCACCCGCCGGGTCCGTACGGCCCCGGCGGGTGACCGGCGACGTGCCGGGCGGCCCGGCGAAGGGGTCAGCCCCAGATGGCGGTGGCCCACTCCGGGTGGTCGATGAAGGGGTTGCGGTTGCCCTGCCAGCGGTCGTAGATGACCTGGTTGCGGCGCTTCTCGAAGGCGTCCGGCGGGTCGAGCTGGTGCCAGGCGAGCAGCGCCGACAGTCGGCCCAGGTACGGGGTGGTGCCGTTGGCGACGGAGTTGTTCATCTCCAGGTTCGGCCAGCCGTCGTCACCCTCGTACCGGATCGCCATGTACATGATCATGCGGGCGACGTCGCCCTTGACCGCGTTGCGCGGCTCGAACGAGTCGGCGTCGGTGTAGCAGCCGGGGCACTGGCCGACGGCGCTGCCGCCGTTGTCGAAGTCCTTGTTGCCGCGCGTCGAGTTGACCGTGACGTCCTCGGGGCGCAGGTGGTGCACGTCCGTGCCCGGGCCGGTGGCGGTGCCGAAGTCGCCGTGCGACTTGGCCCAGACGTGCTCGCGGTTCCAGTCGTCGACGCCGCCGCCGTTGGTGGCCTTGCTCTGCGAGCGGCCGCTGTAGAGCAGGATCACGTTGTTGGGGTTTGCCGGGTCCTGGTCGGTGTCCTTCAGCGCCTCCCACACCTGGTCGTAGGTCAGCTTCGTCTGAGTCTTGATGATCGAGTGCAGGGCGCCGCGCAGGGACGTACCGGACTTGCCGATCGCGCTCGCGTAGTAGGTCGAGTCATACGGCCCGCCGGTCGGGGTGGGTGAGGCGGTCGGCGTCGGGCTGGGGGTGGTACCGCCGAGGGTCATCGCGGTCGGGTCCTTCAGCCCGCCATGGCTGAAGTACGCGGTCAGCGTGCCGGTCGCGGTGACCGGCTTGCCCCGCAGGCCCGGATTGGTGAGCAGCCCGAAGGCGCTCCGGTACGGCGCCGTGACCTGGACGTAGAGCATCCTGCCCGTACTGGTCTCGCCGGCGGTGTCGGCGATGGCGATCGCGGTGTCGGCGGTGTAGCCGGAGGTGATCACCGTGTTCGTCGCCGTCGGTTGACCGATGACGTAACCGGTGACGGTGGCGGTGCGGCCGTCCTGGGCAGCCAGCGCCTGGGCGACGGTGAGCGCGGTCGCGGCCGACGCGGAGGTGCTTGCCACTGCAACGCCGATCACCAGGGCCACGGCGAGCGCGAACGCCGTGACCAACCGCCCGGATCGCGAGCGGGTGATGCTCTGTGAATTCATGGTCACCGATGTTAGCGGCGGCGACGTGAACGCCGGGAGAGCGGCGGGAAGAATCTTTCGCCGACGTCAGCCGGGCGAGGGGTCGGGATCAGCGATCCCGGCCCCGTCCAGCGCAGGGCTGATCGACCCCCAGGCGGCGAAGGGTGCCGACACCGTCGGGCGCGAGTCCCGCGGTCAGAATGTGGCGATCGGGTTGACCGGGCTGCCGGACGTACCGGCGAAGCGGACCGGCGCGACTGCGAGGTGGAAGTCCCACTGGCCGAGCTCGGCAGCCGTCGTCGCGCACGCCTCCAGGTCGCAGTTGTCGAGCAGCCACAGACCCATCGCGACGAGGCTCACGGCGTGAACCGGCATCAACACGTCTTCGAACCCCGACGGCTGAACCTCCTGGGGGGTGTCCGCGCCGATCAGCGCGACCTCCCGTTCATGCAGCCACGGCAGGCAGGACGCGTGCCAGCCGGCCTGCGTGAAACCGCTGGCCGCACCGGCCTCGTGCCGGACGCGGCCATAGCCGGTCCGCAGGAGTACCGCATCGCCGGATCGCACCCGCACACCCTGGCGACGCTCGGCCTCCTCAAGATCGTCGGGAAACACACCCTGCCCGGGTTCCAACCACGGCACATCGCGGACCCGCGCGATGTCCAGCAGGACACCACGCGTGATGATCCCGTTCGCCGCCGCCGTGACGGCCGCCCACGCCGATCCCGTTGCGGCGTCGACCAACGAGTGCGACCGCCCGTTGTACATCGTGCCGTCCCAGAAGATGTGGCACGGCGAGTCGATGTGGGTGAGGGTGTTGCCGTGGAAGGTGATGCCGAGCCGCTCGGACGAAAAGCCCCAGCGCCGGTCGGCGTGGAAGGCGGGCACCGGCATGTTCTCGGCACCCGGCATGTCGGCGGCGCACGGGTACGTCGTCGTCGACCGCTCCATGTCTTCCGGTACGGCAACCTCCCACGCGCACGACACGCTCCTGCCGTGGCGCACGGCCCGCGCCGCCGCCAGCCGAACGTCGTCGGTGATGTGGTTCAGGGTCCCCAACTGGTCGTCGTCGCCCCATCGTCCCCAGTTCGACAGCGTGTTGAAGTACCCGAGCACGTCGTCCTGTGTGGGCATCGGTCGCCCTGCCGTCATCCCTGCATCGACTCCTCTGGTCACGCGGTTCGAGGCACCAAGACCCGCTGAACTGGCATGACACTAGATCAGCGGGCCAGCAGTCGGCCGGCCAGGAGGTAGCGTACGGCACACCTGTGGTGCTGTGGCACCGATAGCCGTTGATATTGCGTGCGAAGTACTGCTGGTGCAGTTACAGAGTGACAAAGCTTTGTAAGGGCGGGTCTGAGGAGATCAACTAGTGGTGGTGCGTCGCTGCTGGCGGGCGGCGGGGCCTCGGCGGGCGATCCGGCGGGTGATGGTGTTGATCGCGGCCTGGCGTCGGTCTTGACTATCAAGGGCGGGATGGCGTCGATGAGGACGTTTCCGGCGGCGATTCGCGGGATGACGTTGGTCGCCCGACCCAGCCGATGTCACTAATCCCCGGAAACGGAGTCGGGATGAAATTCGGCGGACGGGTGGTTGTCGTTGCACGTGCCGCGAGCGTAACTCGGTTCGGGGCGAACAGCGAGACCCTCGACCCGAAGGACGCATGATGAGCGAGACCCTCGAAGTCACCGACAATCCTGCCGAGAGGCGCTATGAGGCCCGCCTCGACGGCGCATTGGCGGGGTTCGCGGAGTACATCCGAACGAACAACTTGATCGCATTCGTGCACACCGAGGTGGACCCCCGGTACGAGGGTCGGGGGATCGGCGCCGCACTCGTCCGAACCTCCTTGGACGAAGCGCGCGCAGTTGGCCTCCCTGTGCTGCCGACCTGCCCGTTCTATGCGGGCTGGATCGCCCGCCACCCCGACTATCAGGACCTCGTCTACCAGAGCCGGAGCCGCGTCGCGGATTGATCGAGGCGGCCCCGGTCGGACGTGGCGGCGCCGCCGGCATGGCGCCGAACGCGGTCCAAGCGCGGACGAACAGCGGATTTCTGAGCGGCGGACCAAGGTCGGCGGCGTCGGACGGCTGGGACAACGCACAGGGACCGCCGCGACGCTCGTCGCCGTATCAGTGGCTTCTTGTCTCACCCATCTGGCATGTCCCGGTTGTCCCCATCGGTGAGGATGAGGGCATGTCTGCATGGAACAAATGGGTGCGCCGGCTCGTCGCCGTCCTTGGTGCGGTCGTGCTCTCGGTGTTCGTGCCGGTCGCGGCGTGGGCGTCCACGGGGACCGCCGAGCGGGTGGTGGAGGCCGTCGCGAGCAGGCCGCGGGGCGGCGCGGGCCTGGTCTGCTGCCTGGTGGTTATCGCCGTGGGGGTGCTGCTGGTGCTGTGGCTGATGCGCCGCCGGAGGGGCAGGCCGCGCTGACGCGGTCGGGCGGGACGAGGGGTACGGCCCGATCATGATGCTGGTCCCCGGGGACCCCGACCACAGTCCAGGCGCCGGATAGCACGCTCAGTGAGTGGAAGTGCTCCCGGGACCGCTGTCGCTCCCTGAACTCCTCAACTTTCCTGTCAGCCTTCCATCGGCTCGATCTGGAAACCGCCCCTGCCCCCGATCCGGACCTCGTACAGCAGATCGAATCCATCGACCTGCCGAGGGCGTCGCAGCCGCTTGAGCGTGTCATACAGCCCGACGTCCGGCACCCGAGCTCGATCCTCACGGGCGGCGTTGCGGGCGAGCGCCGCAGGCAGATCGGGCCGGAACCAGTACCCGACCGTCCTTGCCCCGTGGACGCGAGCGGCCTCGATCAGCGGTTGCCACTCCTGCGGTGAGGGGTTGGTGTTGTCCACCACGACACAACGCCCCGCGGCCAGCGCTTCATCGACCAGACGCATCTGGCGGCGCTGACGATGGCGGGCATTCGGGAAAGCGTCCTTGCTGACCACCCGATGAGTGTCGGCCAACAGCCGCCGGCAGAACGTGGACTTCCCCGATGCCTGCAACCCGATCAAGATCGCCAGTTCCAGCCCGTCAGCCATGGACCGCCGCCGGTACCCGCTTCTCACGCACCCACAAAGACCTGAACGTTGCGGGGGCAAGCGGCGACCCGAGGAGATGCAGCAGCCCGGTAGGGCGGGACAGCGTGGTGAGATGACTGCCCTCGTACACGAGCACTGCGCCCGAGCGGAGACGGGCCGGTGCGGTCGACCGCAGGTCAACGTCCGAGGTCGACCTCGATTTCCACCTCGACGTCGTCACGGACCTTGAGCGCGCCGAGAAAGGCCGAGTACGGCTTGATTCCGTACGCCGACTGCGTCACCACCGTGGCGGCGCGGTACCGGTCGGGCGCCACCTCACGCACTTCGATGTCGATCGGGCCAGCGGCCCCGTGCAGCGTGAGGGTTCCGCTGATCGTGGCATGGTCGTCGCCGACGACGATGCGGCTGGACTCGAAGGTGGCCGTCGGATGGCGATCGACGCCCAACGTCCGCCGGGCGTTGTTCTCGATCTCGCCCCGATCCTTGTCCGTCAGCGGTCGCGCACCGCCGGTGCCCTGCCGCACGGCCAGCGATCCCAACCCGACGTGGGCCGTCGCGGTGGCATCCGCCGGTCCAGTCTCCGGAACGTCCAACTCCACCGACCAGTCGGTCACCTCGATGGCCAGGTCGTGCCCGACGGTCGAGCCGATCCCCGCGCGGCGGGTCCGCAGCAGCATGCGTCCCTCGTCCGGGCCGAGTCGCCACCGTCCGGTTCTGATCTCCACCCGCCAAGCGTACGCGGACATACCAGATCAATTCCCTCGCTAGCCTGGACGAGGGCGAGTCGGTGACCAGGCTCGTCGCCGGCCCGCCCGCGCCGGTGCCCGAAGGACACGAGCATGTTTGAGTCCATCCGCCAGGGCCGCTGGGCAGCGGCCTCCGACGCGGTCACCGAACTGTCCGGCCGCGAGCCGGCCTCCCTCTGGGACGTGCGCAACGGTGAGAGCCTGGGTTTAGGGAACGAAACGACGTGGTCCGCCCAAGCGTGGTCCGCCGCGTATTCTCGGTGGCTTGAGAGCTGCCACGGCCGGCGAAGGCGGAACGGATGCGCGATCCACACGACTTCGACCTCGAGGAGATCGCTACTGCGCTGGAGGATCAGAGCGCGTACGAGCACCGGTGGCTGATCGACCCGGCAACCGGAGAGGTGCTTTTCTGGACCGCCGATGGTGGCATCGACGGTAAGACACCCGTCGACCTCGACGAACTCGATGTGGTGCCCATCGACCCGTTGCCGTCCTACGTGTGGTACGAGGACATGGTCGACTTCGCGGACCTGCTCAGCGACGAGCGCGCCAGCCGACGACTGCATCGAGCGATCGACGGCAGGGGCGCCTTCCGGCGCTTCCGGAACGAACTGTATGAGGAGTACCCGCACCTGGTGTCGGTGTGGCAGGACCTCCACAACGCGCGTGCCCTCCGGCGTGCGATTGAATTTCTGGCGGACAACAACCTCATCGCAGAGGACGCGGCGGAGCGAGCCCGGGCCGAGCACCCTGATCCGGCGGTGCCGTGATCCGCAGTGCCGCCGAATGACGTCAGGGTGCAGCGAGTCGCTCGACTCCACCTCGAAGGCCGTGATCAACGCGGGAGGGAGTCGCATAGGCGCCGTCACCGTACGACAGCAAGGGCCGCACGGGAACGGTCCTCAGCTTCACCGGGAGTGCCGGGGCGGTATTCGTCCGCGCGGCCCCGTCGTCGCTCTGAGGCGCAAGGCGGTCGTGAGCCCGGCGTGCCGCACTGAGCCCACGGCGAGGTACCCGCCCACCCGATGCCGCCGGCGCATGGTCGCCAGTCGGTAAGCCCACCTCGCGATCGGACGGTCGGGTGGCTCCTTACCCCTTTCGTAGGTTGCTCCGCCGTAGGTGATTTGGTTGTCTTGCCAGCTCAGGCACAGGTCCATAGAAGACGGGGAGCGGTGAGATGCGGGAGATTACGGTTCGCCTCGGCGGTGTGGACGATGACCAGTACGCGGACATCGTCAACGCCATATGGATGCAGATGAACCTCATTGGCTGCGACTTCACCGTCACGCCAGACCACCGGGCCGCTCCGGCGCAGCTCGACAAGCGCTGGGACGAGTACAGCCAGGTGTCGTGGGCGGCAGGTAGTGGACGCGGTACCTCGCAGGCGATCGCTGCCGGTGCGGACCGGACCGGCACCCGGGATCGTGCCGCCTCGGACGAATGACAAGGCAAGCGGGAAGGGCCAACCAGCCCGCTGAACGAGCCTGTGTCAACTGCGGCGAAGCCGTCCAGGGCCAGGCGAATTCGCGCCATCGCGGCCCGCATGGTTCGTCCACTGCCACCCCTGCGCGGATCTGGTTGGGCACCAGATGGAACCGGCCGACCTCTTGCCAGACGACAGCGGCGCCGAGATCTACCGATGCCGAGATTGTGGCACCCACCGGGTCTGCCGCACGGGTTGGCGGACCCGATGCCATGTCTGCCTGGATGAGCGCTCGGCCGGTCTCGCCCTCGCGGCCGGCGAGGGGCTGCTGTCCCGGCTCCCGCTTGAGCCCGCCCTCGCGGACCAGGTTCGCCGGTTCGCCAGCCTGGCTGCTGCGGACGCCATTCCCGCTCGCGTCGCCGCCGAGTTCCAAGCCGCGATCGCACTCGGCGGGGAACTCGATCGGCGCTGCCGCGACGGCTGGACTGATCTTGTTGGTGACGTACACGGGCTCCCGTGGTACGGCGCACGGCAGGGGACCTCGTCCCACGGGACCTGGGGCGTCCATACCCGATGTCGGTCGTGGCAGAGGCTCCGCGACCGCGCCTGTCCGAAGTGCCCGCCGGAGCCGGGGGACCGGTCGTTTACCGCGCTGCGAGACACGTCCTACCTGCTGTACCTGGTCCGGCATCGCGGGTTGCTGAAGTTCGGCGTCGGCGGCGCACGTCGGGTTCGACAGCATTTGCTGGCGGGTGCGGAACTGGTCGAGGTCGTTGAGGGCCGTCACGCCGACGTGATCGCCGCCGAGGCGATCCTCAAGCGGCAGAAGCGGGAGGCGGCGGTGCCCGTTGAGAATCTGGCGGACATGGCGGATGCCGGCCTCGTTTGGAGCGGGCACCGAGGTGGTCAGGTCCGATGTTCGAATCCAGCTTGCGGATGTGCTGACCGCCGGCAGGGATGTCACCGATCGCTTCGCGAGGTAGGTGGCAGTGGCCAAAACTGCTCGTGGCATCCGGCGATGACCGGCATGGACCTCGCCGGCGATGCGGTCATGCCGGGGCGCCTGCACGACCTGGCCTGCGCCCAACTGCCCGGCCGGCGGCCCAACGCCAGTGGTGGGCAGGCGGCGAGGCCGTCCGGGGCGAACGCGATCACGGCGGGCAACGCCCATGCCCGGTTCGTGCCGACCGCGTAGCATCAGCTACTTATTGATGATCCGCCCCAGCAAGGGCATTGCCTGACTTCCCAACCCCTGCCGAAAGGAGGACGGGTGTCCCCGTCCGATCCCCCCTTCCACCTTTGGATCGCCGCGGACGACACGCGAACCATTGCCGCACTCGCTCCGCTCAAGATCTCCAGAACGCCGCTCAAGCACGAGTGGGGCAGCATCACCGACCTGCGCGCCGTACCGGTGCCACAGAAGTCTCACAACATCGCCGGCATCATCGTGCTCGCCACGCTGGTGCTGATCGGTGCCTTCGGGCTGTGCCTCAGTGGCGCACCCGCTCTGGTGATCTTCATCCTGGCCGCGCTTGTGCTGGGTATCGGGTTGGCTGCAACTACATCGAAAGCCCCGGCTGCTCGAGTGGTGGCACCGGACCAGAAGGCGTTCCCGGCGCTGCACCACACGCTCGATGAGGAGGAAGAGCGCGAGGACTTCTTCGACCTGGTGGAGTCGGCCGAGCGGGCCGGTCGTGCCCTGCCAGCCGTTGAAAAGGTAATCGATCCGGCCGAGGGCGGGCAGTTGCTTGCCCAAGTGTTGTGGGAAGGTGCTGACGTGCTCAGCCGCCGGCAGCAGCTACGCCCGCAGTTGGTCCGCCAGCAGCAGTGGACACCGACCGCTTCGCCAAGCAGCCATGCTGCCCAGGCGTTGGCCGAACAGCGGGAGAAGGTGACGGCGCAGTGGGATCAGACCGAAGCGGAGCTGGCCCGGATCCGGACCGCCCTCGAACTCGCCGCCGTCGCCGCCGAGAACGCCGCCCACGACCCGGACGCCATCGTCGCGGTTCGTGAGGCGTACCGGGAGCTTGCTGACGTGTACGGCGAGCGTTTCTAGGGATTGGCGTGCGCAGGCGCAGGAGCGTGTCGCTGAGCGGTACGAGGTTACGTACCCGCTCGGCCAGCTGGCGTGGGCGACACAGCGCCCCGCCAAGAAGCTCCAGCGCATGCTTCTCGATGTTCGTCGCGTCCACGGTCTGGCTTCGCATCGAGCGGTGGAGATCGAGGCACTACTGACCGACCTCATGCGCCTTGACGAAGGGCGCGAGATGATCGCCCGAAGGAGAATAGTGGCAATTCCTGACTTCCAGTCCTTCATGCGGCCTGTGCTCAACGCTCATAACGACCAGAAGCCGCACGCCGTGGCGGAGATCCGGGAGGCGGTGGCGACCGCTCTCGCGATCACTGTTGAGGATCGGAAAGTGATGTTGCCGAGTGGGCGAGAGCCCCGGTACCTCAACAGGATCGCCTGGGCTATCACCCATCTCGCACAGGCAGGACTGCTGACCAGGCCTACGAGGGGCGTCACTGAGATCACCGAGCGGGGAAAGGAAGTCCTCCGGGCACACCCGGAACGGGTGGATATCAGAATCCTCAAGGGCTTCCCCGAGTACGTCGAGTTCCGCACCCGTACCCGAGTACGGCAGCCAGGCGCGGCTCCGCAGGCGCAGGGGGAGGAAGTAAACGTTGAGGCGCTGGCACCTCGTGAGGCAATCGAAGAACTCATCGAGGAAGCTCATTCAGCAGTCGCGGCGGAACTGCTAAGTCGAGTGGTAAGCCAGCCGCCAGAGTTTCTCGAACACCTCGTGCTGCGTCTTCTCGTCGCGATGGGCTACGGCGGTCTCGAAAGAATGATCGAGCACATGGGTGGTCCGGGTGACGGCGGGCTGGATGGCCTGGTACGGCTCGATCCGCTCGGCTTGGACGTCGTTTACGTGCAGGCTAAGCGTTACACCGACCGGCCTGTCGGTCGCCCCGACATTCAGGCATTCGTCGGAGCGCTGCAGGGCGCTCAAGCCAACAGAGGCATCTTTATCACCACCAGTAGATTCAGTGCTGACGCAAGGGATTACGCGGACCGGGTGAACTCTCGGCTTATCTTGATCGACGGTCCGGAGCTCGCCAGGTTGATGATCGTTCACGGCTGCGGAGTAGTAACCGAGGAGACCTACACCCTCAAGCAGATCGACGAAAACTTCTTCTCGGAGGCCTGAGTCGGTGCTCGTTCCGTGGATGGACGGCCTGCCTGTGGCCGCCGCTGAGCGCTCCTGCCGCCCAATCGCTCGGATCTGGCGTCCCTTATGGAGTGGTGCGCCCTGGCAAAGGATAGGGAAGCTCTTTGAGCGCCACGAGTTGAATCAGCGGACAGGTGTGTCGCACCTGGCGGCGGCCACGAACGAAGACCAGCCCTGCGGCGTGAAGGTTAGGGCTGGGCCGGCATGGTTCTTGGAATCGCGGACGGCGACGATGTCGGGGAGGTTGGTGGCAACCTCGATGCAGTTCCCCCCGTTGCCGCCGCTGCGGGTGCTCTTGCGCCAGATGGCGCCAGCCAGGTCAGTCATGCCGTACCTCCCCGATGATCTTTTTGATCATGTCGGTCGATTGTGCCTCATCAAGGGCCAGTGCCTCCAGGCTCTTCCACGCGGCTCGATATGTAGCCAGCTCGTCCGGCTTGTCGAGGTAGATGGCACCGGTGAGCCACTCGCTGTAGGCGACGGACGGCTCCGGTGCGGCCCGACCGCCCTTTGTGGCGGGGAAGTCCAGGATCACGAAGGAGCCGGCGACCGCTCCCGAGTGTGGCCCGACGGCGAACGGGAGCACCCGCACTGACACGTTCGGCAACTCGGCGGCCTCGATGAGCCGGCTGAGCTGACTGACCATGACACCACGGTTGCCGACGGCGCGGCGAAGCACCGCTTCCGACAGCACCGCGTCCAGTCGAGGCGGCTTCGGCAGCCGTCGGCTCAGCAGGCCCTGCCGCTGCAACCGCACCTCGACCGCCCGCTCCCGTTCCTCCTCGGCGGCAGACGGCCGGT
Source organism: Micromonospora sp. NPDC007230 (assembly GCF_042869115.1). NCBI lineage: Bacteria > Bacillati > Actinomycetota > Actinomycetes > Micromonosporales > Micromonosporaceae > Micromonospora > Micromonospora sp. NPDC007230. The sequence continues at coordinate 63,648 of NZ_JBIAFE010000009.1, forward strand.
CGAGTCGAGCCAGCCCGAGGGCATACTCACGCGTCTGCAGCAGGCCGGGGATCATTGTCTCCTCGTACTGACGCAGGTGGGCGGCGGCGGACTCCAGGCCGACGTACAGCTCGAACCAGCTCGGCACCGCGTCTCCGTACGCGTGCCACCAGCCCTTCGACTTCGTCTCGGTGGCCAGGCCCTTCATCGCCTCGGTCATCTCCGCCGAGACTCCGTACAGCTCGCACATCGCCTTGACGTCGAGCACCCGGACGGCGCCCAGGCCGCACTCGATGCGCCAGATCTTCTGCCGGCTGTATTCGAGGGCCTCGGCGGCGGCGTCCAGGGTCACGCCGGCCTCGGTGCGGTACTGGCGCAGCAGCCGGCCGAGCTGCCGGCGCGGCACGGTCGATCCGATGTCCTCGGCCATCCGAACACTCCTTGATTCCGTCCTGCAACACTGCGTGACGCTGCTCTGCAACACGTACAGGTTTCAGTAAAGAAAGTCAATACATCTGGCGAGAAATCCGCTGTGGAACGTTGCGCTGCTGCTTCGCGGTGTCACAAGCTGACCACAAGGGCCGTGTTGCCGTACTGCTGAGTGGAGCTGCGGTGGCAGGGCCGGGGTGGGTCCGCCTGTGCGGGGAGGGCGGGTGGCCCCACCCCATCCACCCACGACGAGCGAGGGAGACTGCGGGATGACCGTCCGCTACCAGCGACCGGCCCGGGGGAGCGGAGCGACCTACCGCTCCAGCGCGTACACCAGCCTGCTGCCGTGGCAGGTGCGCGAGCGCCGCTTCAAGCCGGTCGGGCTCGGACGCCGCGGCCTGAACCCCGACGACGTGTACGCGTTCCTCGACCGGGTCGCCGGCGACATGGCCGCCGTCTACGCTGCCCTGGCCGCCAGCCGCCGGGAGACCGCCGTCATCAAGGACGCCCTGCGCCGCTGGCAGTCCGACCAGGCCCGCGCCCGCGCCGCCCGGGGACACGAGCGGTGACCCAGCGGTACGTCATCCACCTGCCGGTCGTCGCCACCGACCTGCCCGCTGCGCAGCGCCTGGGCCGGGTGGTCGGCCGCTGGCTGATCGTCCTGCCGCAGGCGGACCCGGGGGAGACCACCGTCTCCGCCGAGGACGACCAGAACGTACGCCATCGGGTCTTCTGCGATCTGCTCATGCCCGGTGGCCGTCGCTGCCTGCTCCGCGCCGACCACGACGGCCCCTGCGCCCGCCGGCTGCGCCGCTGACCCGCCGCAGCGCGCCTTGGTGATTCACCCGATGGGGATGAGGCAGGGTCACCCACCGGCGCAGGAGGCTGTTGGCAAGGCGCTGCGGCGCTATCGGGGTCAAGGGCTCGCAATGGGCGGTTCGACGGCGATCCGGCCGGAGGGGAGATCAGGTGGAATACCAGGATTTCATCAACGCCGTGGCCACGCGGGCAAAGGTGTCGACCGATCAGGCGGCGACACTTACCGGCGCGACGTTGGAGATATTGGCAGACCGGATCAGCGCCGGCCAGGCTGAGGACCTTGCCTATCAGCTTCCGGACGAGCTGGCTGATCACCTGAGCAGACCGCTTGGACGGGAACGGGCCACGTCGTTCGGGTTCGACGAGTTCGTGCGGCGGGTGGGGGACCGCCCGGACGTCGACCGTGCGCTCGCCGGTGCCGTTGTCCCCGCGGTGCTCACCACGCTACGTGAGGCTGTTTCCCGTGACGAGTTCGAGAACGCGATGGCCCAGCTGTCGAAGGAGTTCTGGCAGGTGATCGAACCGGTGGGTGCCGGCGGCGGGCGGCGCCCCGGCTCGTAGCACCCACGGCAGCAAGGATGAGGGCGGGGATCGGAGGCAAGCCTCCAGATCCCCGCCCCGACTACATCTGGATCATTATCCCGCTCGGCACGAGGCGAGCGCCCCCACGACGCCGACGCCCGGCGCGCGCAAGGGGAGCTTGGTCGAGGCCGCGGGGCACCGGGGCACCGCGAGGTCGTAGATGCCCCGACCGAACGAGGCCACACTCAACTGGCGCGTCGGCTCGTGGTAGCGCATGTACATCACGGCCGCGTTCGGCAGATCCGCGCCCAGTGAGGCCCACTCGCCGCCGTTCCAACCGGAGACGTACACCCCGACATCGGTTCCGACCAGCAGCAGCCCGTCCGAGGTCGGTACCACGGAGTTCACCGGCGCGTCGGGCAGCCCGCGGCCGATGTCCGTCCAGGTACGGCCCCCGTCGACAGTGACCATCACGTGCGGGCGGTCGCTGCCGGACCGGAAGCCGGAGAACGTGGCGTACGCGATGTTCTTGTCCTTCGGGTGCACCGCGACCCGGGTCACCCACGTCCCGGGGAGCTGCGCCTGGTCGACCCGGTTCCAGTTCTGTCCGAGGTCGTCGGTCCACCACAGCCGGCCGTCGTCGGTGCCGACGTACAGCTTGTTGCCGTCCGTCGGGGCGGCCGCGATCGTGCTGATGGTGCCCCACGGGTAGCCGGAGGGGTCGTTGGGGCCGCCACCGGTGAGGTCCGGGCTGATCGCCTTCCACGTACGACCGTTGTCCGTCGACCGGTTGACGATGTTCCCGGCGTAGTACATGACGTTGGGGTCGCTCGGGTCGAACTGCAGCGGCGTCAGCCAGTTGCGCCGATCCGACACCGTCTGGCCGGTGCTGATGCTCTGGCGAGGCGCCCCACCCGCGTTCTCCGACCGGTAGCAGGAGCCGTACTGGCTGCACCCGAAGACGATGTTCGGGTTCTCGGGGTGGATGATCACCTGGAGGCCGTCACCACAGCCGATGGCGTTCCACGCGCCACCCCGACCGTTGTAGCCGCGGTTGCATCCATTGTCCTGCGCGCCACCCACCCGCAGCGCGGGATCGGTCTCCGCGACATCCACCGTGTAGAACTGGGTGTACGGCTCGTGGGTCGACTTCACCCAGCCGCTCGCGCCGTTGTTGTCCGACCGGTAGAAGCCGCCGTCGTTGCCCAGGTAGGCACGGTTGGGCTTCTTCGGGTCCCACCGCAGCACGTGCTGGTCGGCGTGCGGGCCGCCGACCGAGGAGAAGCTCTGGGCGCCGTTGGTCGAGCGCATCAGGTTGACCCCGGTGAGGAAGACGTGGTTGTGATCCTTCGGGTCGACGGCGAGCTTCCCGAACCACCAGCTGAAGGTGGACTGGGACGCCTGGCCGGCGGTGACCGGGGTCTGCGTCCAGGTGTCGCCGCCGTCGTCCGAGCGGTAGAACGCGCGGAACGGGCCGAGGGCCGTGCCGACGTACGCGTACAGGCGCTGCGGGTTGCTCGGGGCGACCGCCAGCCCCCATCGGCCCTGGTCGGCGTCGGTCGGCAGGCCGTTGGTCATCCGCTGCCAGGTCTGGCCGCCGTCGTTGGAGCGCCAGAGGCTGGAGCCGGGGCCGCCGTAGGTGCGCTGGTGCGGCTCACGACGGTGGTCCCACATGGCCGCGTACATGCGAGCCGGGTTGCTCGGGTCGATGACGACCTCGGTCGCGCCGGTGGTGTCGTTCGGCGCGGCGAGGGACTGACGCCAGGTGTCGCCACCGTCTTCCGAGAGGTAGACGCCCCGCTCACCGCCGGGGACGAAGAGGTTGCCGGTCGCCGCGGCGAAGATCCGGTCCTCGTTGCTCGGGTCGACGGCGAAGCGAGCGATGGCGTGGCTGTCCTTCAGGCCGACGTGCTGCCACGTCGCGCCTCGGTCCTGCGAGCGGTAGATGCCGTCGCCGCCGAAGGTGATGGAGCCGCCGCCCGGCTGCGGCTCACCGGTGCCGGCGAAGAGCACGCCGTTGCTGGTCATGGCGACCGCACCCATGCTCTGGCCCGAGCTGTCCGGCCACGCGGTGGTGAACGTCGCACCGGCGTCGCTGGACTTCCAGATACCGCCGGAGGCGGCGGCGATGAAGATCTGGTCCTCGACCTGGGGGTCCACCGCGATGTCGACCACCCGGCCGCCGATGTTGGTCGGGCCGAAGAAGCTCCAGTTCCGTTCGGCCAGGTCGCGGTAGACGCTGCGGCTGTGCGCGGCGAGCTGGTTCGCCTCACCGCGTGCCTTGGCGTACTTGGCCGTGGACAAGGTCGTGCTGCCGTCGCTGAGCCGTTGGGCGGTCATCCATTCGTCGGGCAGCTCCATCGGCCCGGTCGGCGTGCTCGTGGCCAGGGATTCCTGGCCGCTGGCGGACGTGAGGGACGACGCTGTCAGCGCGACCGCGGTGAGTAGCGCCAAGCCCGCTGCCACCGTGAGGCCGCGACGACTTCGCAGGAGGATTGGATTCATGCAGGATCTCCCTGTCGGTGGGACGCGACCGGGGTGACCGGCCGTCCGTACGCACCTTAGACACCCCGGTGACAAAGGTCACCGAGCATCTGACGGGATTAGCATCGTCGGGTTAGGACAGCTGTTGAGCTGGCCCGGTGCCTAGTGGTTCTGGAACTCCGGAAGCCCCGCCTCGTCGGAGTCCGGGCCCACCACCGCGGTCAGGCTCGTGCCGTCCGCGCAGAGCGCGCCGGCCCGCAGGTACATCCGCCGCTGCGGCGTGCGGATCAGCACCTCGGCCTCGAAGGTCTCGTCCTCGGCGCGCAGCAGGTCGATGTCGTGGCGCTTCTCGTAGTGCGCGCGTACGTCCAGTGGGGTCATGCGGACGGTGGCTTCCACCGTCGTCAGCACGCCCTGCTCGCGCACCGAGGTGACCCGCGCGCCGTCGGGCAGCACCAGCCCGGTGACCTCGGCGCTGATCTCGGGATCGTCGTCTAGTGACACCCGGTCGCAGCTCGGAAGGTTCGCGAGCATCCCCCGGGCGCGATCACTGCCGCGGGATGAGTTCGTGCCGCCGCAGCCGGCGAGCGACGCGACCGCGACGACGAGGGCAACCACCCGGACTCTCACCGCAGCAGGATGTCACGCTCAGCGCAGTACGCGCCAGCGCCGCACCAGCAGCAGTTGCAGGGCGATGATGACCGCGGTGACCGCCATGAGCATGATCGTGATGAGGGAGCCATAGGCGAACCCGGAGAACTCGAAGACCTGGTCGAAGATGTAGACCGGCAGGTACAGCGTGGCGTTGGCGGGCCGACCATCGGTGAGGACGTACGCCGGGACGAAGTTGACCTGCAGGGTGAGGATCGTGTCCCGGACCGCGAGCAGCACCAGGACCGGGGCGAGCAGCGGCAGCGTGAGCCGCCGGAGTTGACCGAACGGGCCGCAGCCTTCCAGCGCCGCCGCCTCGTACAGCCGGCCGTCCAGGAGCCGGCGTGCGGCGAGGACCACGATGAATCCCTCCCCGATCGGGAACGCCAGCATGAGGACGACCCCGATCCGCGCGGTCGTCGGATCGGCCAGCCAGGTGTAGCCGGAGTGGCCGAACAGTCCGAGCAGCTGGTTCAGCGGGCCGTACAGCGGGTTGAGCACCCAGAGGAACAGCACCGCCAGCGCCACGTCCGGGATGACGGTCGGCAGGTAGACAGCGACCCGGAACAACCGACCGCCCGGTCGTGGTGCGGCCAGTAGCAGCCCGAGCCCCACGGCGGCGAGCAGCCGGACCGGTACCGCCAGCGCCACGTGGAACAGCGACGCCTGCAGACTGTCGAGCAGGAAGTCGTCGGCGAGCAGGCGACGGACGTTGGCCAGGCCCACGAACTGTGGATCGCGGGTGAGTCCGGTGTGGTCGGTGAACGCGTAGCCCACGTTGAGCAGGGCGGGCAGCGCGATCAGCAGCACGACCGCGACGGTGTACGGCGCGAGGAACGCCCAGGCGGTGAGGGGACGTCTGGCCCGGCTGGTCTTCACCGGCGCCGCCCACTGTCGGCGTCGAAGCGGTGGATCCGGCTGGGGTCGGGGCGAAGCCGTACCCGATCGCCCGGCCGACTCTCCGGCCTTGGTCCGGTTCGTACCGCCAACCGGGTGCCGTCCGCACAGCGGGTGAGCATGATCGCCTCACTGCCGAGCGCCTCCACCACCTCGACGGTGGCCTCCAGCGGCCCTTCGGGGTCGAGGGCCAGATCTTCTGGCCGTACGCCGAGCGTCAGGTCGGCCGTGCCGCCCAGCACACCCCCGCCCGGGACCAGGTTCATCGGTGGGCTGCCGAGGAAACCGGCGACGAAGGTGTCGGCCGGCCGGTCGTACACCTCCTGCGGCCTGCCGACCTGGCGCACCTGCCCGCCGTGCAGCACGGCCACCCGGTCGCCGAGCGTCATCGCCTCCGCCTGGTCGTGCGTGACGTAGATCGTTGCGGTGCCGAGTTCGCGGTGCAGGGCCAGCAGGTCGGCGCGGGTGGCGAAGCGCAGCGGGGCGTCCAGGCTGGCCATCGGCTCGTCGAACAGGTAGACGCGGGGCTCGCGCAGGACAGCCCGGGCCAGGGCGACCCGCTGGCGCTGCCCGCCGGACATCTGGTCGGGGTAGCGGTCGAGCAGGTCCGCGATGCCCAGCCGCTCGGCGGCCTGCTGCGCCCGCTGTTCGGCCTCGCCGCGTCGGACCCGGCGCACCCGCAGTCCGAAGAGCAGATTGCCGCGCACGGTCAGGTGCGGGTAGAGCGCGTAGTCCTGGAAAACCATCGCCACCGCGCGTCGGTGCGGCGGGAGATTGCCGACATCCTGACCGTTGACGAGAATCCGGCCGCCGTCAGGTCGCTCCAGTCCGGCGATCAGGCGCAGGATGGTCGACTTGCCCGAGCCCGACGGTCCGACCAGGGTCACCAGCTCACCTATCCGGACCTCCAGGTCGACGCCGTCGAGGGCGCTGACCTTTCCGTACGACTTGGCCAGTGACTCCAGCCGGATCGCGTGGTGCTCGATGCTCACCGGCCGGTTCCCACCTCAAGGGTGAACAGTGGCCGGATCTGCTCCTCCAGTTGACGCAGTCCTTCCTCCCGCCCAACCCGTCCGTAGAACACCTCTTCGAGAAGTTTGTCGGCCTCCCGCTCCACCCGAGCCCAGGTGGCAGTGCGTGGTGTGGCGCGCAGGTGCGGCTCGGCGTCCAGGAAGACACCCGACGAGCGTGGGGGCCGATCCGCGGCGAGAAACGCGGGGGAGTTGGCGACGTCGAGGCGGGAGGGCACCGTGCGGCCCGACTCGGCGAGAATCTCCTGGCCCTGCACCCCCATGGCGAACTCGATGAATCGCCAGGCGGCACCGTGGTCTGAGCGGCCCGCGCTCATGCAGTAGGCGTCGCTGTGCAGGATCGAGGCCGGTACGCCTCCTGGCGCCACCGGCAGTGACGCCGAATCCCACTCGAAGCCCTTGATGGTGCGCAGTGTCGGCACCGCCACCCGACTGTTCAGGTACATGCCCAAGCCGCCGCGCAGGAACCGTGCCTCGCTTGATTCGCTCTGCTCCTCGGCGTCAGGTGGCACCACATGGTGCACCAGTTGGAGGTCGAGGAACCAGTCGAGGGCCTTGCGCGTGGCCGTGTTGCGGGTGAGGGTCAGCGCGGCGGGCTGCTCCGTGTCGTCGACGAGTTCACCACCGTTGGACCACACGAACGGCGCGACCCGGGCGATCGACGGCGCCACGCCGACACCGTACACACCGTCGCCGGTCAAGGCCTGCGCCGCCGACAGGAAGTCCGCCCAGCTCCAACCCGCCTTCGGCAGCGGCACGCCGGCCTTGGCGAACAGGTCCGCGTTGTAGTAGACGACCAGCGAAGACATGTTCTGCGGGAGGCAGGTCAACTGCTCCCCGTCGAAACGGAATGCCTCCAGAGCTCGCGGGCTGAAGTCCTTCTCCTTCAGCACCTTGCTACCGTCCAGGTAGGACTGGACGGGCTCGATCGCTTTTTGCGCCGCGAACTGCCCGTAACGGCGGTAGTTCAACAGGAAGACATCGGGGGGATTCCCGCCCGCGAACGATGTGGTCAACCGCGCCATCAGGTCGTCCTGGCCGGCGACCGGGGAGAGGGTGACGTCGAACCCGGGATCGGTCTTCTTGAAGGCTTCGACCAGGCTCCGGTAGCCGGCTATCTCCTCGGCGTTGCCCGCCAGCACCACCGTGATTCCCGCCGCGTCGTCCGTGCCACGGGCGTCACCGCAGCCGGCGCCCGAACCGATCATCAGGGCCGCGGTGGCGAGCGCCACCCACCGCCGTACAGCGCCTCCGGTCATCGGCGTCCTCCAGATCTCAATGCCCTCAACGGGTTGTCGTTCAACAGGATCCGTTGGGCCAGCAGGAACACCACCGCGCACGGCACGGTCGCGATCACGCAGCCAGCCATCAACAGCGGCCAGTCGGTGGGATTCAGCAGGCGTAGGAACTGCAGACCCAACGGATAGGTGTAGCGGTCACCGTTCTGCAGGTACAGCAGCGGGTCGATGAAGTTGGACCAGTGGAAGGTGAAGGCGAGGACCGCCACCGCCATGGTCGCCGGACGTACCTGGGGCAGGGCCACCCGGCGCCAGATTGTCAGCCACCCGGCGCCCTCCAGCCGAGCCGCCCCGAGCTGGGTGTCCGGTACGCCGCCGAAACTCCAGAAGTACAGCAGCACGAGGAACGGGCTGCCGGCGAGCGCCGCCGGGGCCAGCAGCGGGACGTAGGTGTCGACCACGCCGGCCAGCCGGAACAGTTCGAAGCGGGTCGCCCACACCCCGGTGACCGGCACCAGGAGCACCACCAGCAGACCGAGAACCACCCGCCGCCGGGCGGGCGGCGCGAGCAGCCGGAGACCGAAGCCGGTCAGCGAGGCGACGATGACGGTCAACGGAACGGCAAGCGCGACCACCAGCGCCGAGTTCGCCAGGTAGGTGAACAGGGGGATCAGCCTGGGTAGCCGAGCATAGGCGGCCAACGTCGGCTCGGGCGGAAACAGTTCGAGCGTGCGTGGCGGGGGCAGGCCGGCCGGTCGCAGTGAGCCAACCACCATCAACCACAGCGGAGCGGCGAACAGCGCCGCGAACAGAGCCGGCACGACAAAGCGCCCGATCACGCGAATCCCAACCGTGGGCCCCGACCCGGGAACGCGCGTCCGCAAGCGCACACCAGCCTCTCTTGCCAGCGGTCACAGGTGGGCGGCTCGCCTGCCGGCTGACCGCCGCCGACAAACACCGCCCCGGTCCTCTGCGCCAGTCAGAAGCTACCAAGCGGCTGTGCCAAACCTACGAATTGGCGGCTCGCCGATCATCGGGCAGCTGTTGAAGAACAACAGCGGTAGCTCCTACGCCTGTCGCGCTCCCGCCGACCGACGTTGCCTGCTTCGCGCCGACCGCGCCAGCTCCCGCGCCCGCCGCCTGCGCCGCTGATTTGCCGGCGGAGCGACCAGGGCGCGGCGCCGGGCCGGTACCGAGCCGCTTACCTGGAACGGAATCTCGTGCAGTATTCGCCGCCTCAGTCGGCGCCGGTGAGGTAGCGGTCCAGGGTGGGGCCGACCTGGGCGGCGAGCTCGTCCGGCGTCATCGCCACGACGGGCGGTAGCTGCACGACGTACCGGCACAGGGCGAGGCCGAGGATCTGAGTGGCGATGAGCCCGGCCCGCCGCCCGGCCTGGGCCGGGTCGGGGCAGCCGGCGGCGACGGCCGGGGTGACCTGGGTGGCGAAGATCTGCCGCATCCGCTCGGCGGCGGCATTGTTCGTCACGGCCGCTCGCAGCAGCGCGGCCAGTGAGTCGTCCACCTCCCACCGGTGCAGGAAGTGGCGGACCAGCGCCTCGCCCAGGTTCTCCCGCGGGAGTTGGCGGGCGTCGGGCAGGTGCAGGTCAAACTCGGCCGCCGCGGCGAACAGCTTCTCCTTGTTGCCGTAGTAGCGCATCACCATCGCCGGGTCGATGCCGGCGTCGGCGGCGATCGCCCGGATGGTCGCTCGGTCGTACCCGTCGGCGGCGAAACGTTCCCGGGCGGCGCGCAGGATCGCCTCGCGGGTCGTGTCGGAGCGGCGGGCGCGGCTGGGAGCGGTCATGTCAACGAGTGTAGGTCAACAGGTGTTGACTCAATCTTCGGACGGGCCTACCGTCAATGTCAACGATTGTTGACTTGCGGGGAGTTGTCATGATCAGCCAGCAGAACGACGTCGTGATCGTCGGCGCCGGCCCCACCGGGCTGCTGCTCGCCGGCGACCTGGCCGCTGCGGGCGTACGCACCACCGTGTTGGAACGCCGGTTGGAGGAGTCCAACCTCACCCGCGCCTTCGCGGTGCACGCCCGCACCCTGGAGCAACTCGACGCCCGGGGACTGGCCGACGAACTGATCAGCACCGGCGCCCAGGTGCCGTCGCTGCGACTCTTCGGCGGCGTCCGGGTCGACCTCTCCTCGCTGCCGAGCCGGCACCCGTTCGTGCTGATCACCCCGCAGTACCAGGTCGAGCGGCTGCTCCAGCGGCGGGCCGTGGCGGCAGGGGCGAACCTGGTGCGCGGCGCCGAGGTCACCGGCCTGCGGCAGGACGCCGACGGCGTCGACGTCGACGTGACCACCCAGGACGGACCGGTGACCGTGCGGACGTCGTACGTCGTCGGGACCGACGGGCACCGCAGCCGCGTCCGGACGGCGCTCGGCCTGCCGTTTCCCGGCAAGGCCGTGGTCACCTCGCTCATGCTCGCCGACGTACGGCTGGCCGAACCGCCCCGGGACGTCCTGATGGTCAACGCGGTCGGCGACGCATTCGCCTTCATCGCACCGTTCGGCGACGACTGGTACCGCGTCTTCGCCTGGAACCGGCGCAACCAGCAGCCGGACAGCGTGCCGGTGGACCTCACCGAGCTGCGGGAGGTGACCCGCGAGGCGCTCGGCACCGACTTCGGCATGCATGACCCGCGCTGGATGTCCCGCTTCCACAGTGACGAGCGGCAGGCCCCCCAGTACCGGGTGGGCCGCGTCTTCCTCGCCGGCGATGCGGCGCACGTGCACTCGCCCGCCGGCGGCCAGGGCATGAACACCGGCCTGCAGGACGCGGCGAACCTCGGCTGGAAGCTCGCTGCCGCCGTGCAGGGCCGTGCGGCGGACGGGTTGCTGGACACCTACCACGCCGAACGGCACCCGGTCGGGCGGATGGTGCTGCGCGGCAGCGGCGCGATCATCCGGTTGGCCCTGATCCGGTCACGGCCGGCCCAGGTGGCCCGCACCATGATCCTGCGCATCGCGCTGCGGCTCGGACCCGTCAGGCGGCGGATGGCCGGCATGATCTCCGGTGTCGGCATCCGGTACGCCGCCCCGCGCGGCGCGCACCCGCAAGTCGGCACCCGCGCGGAGGACCTGCCGCTCGCCGGTGACCAGGCCGGCGGACGGCTCGCCGAGGCGCTGCGCGGCGGCGCGTTCGTCCTCCTCGTGCCGGCCGGGATCGACGCGTCGAACGCGCGAGCCTGGGGCGACCGGGTCCGGCTGGCCACCCCGGCGGAGGCCAGCCCGCCCCTCACCCTGGTCCGCCCCGACGGGTACATCGCCTGGGTGTCGGAGGAGACCGACCCCGGCCAACGGGATGAGCAGCTACGCGTCGCGCTCGGCGAGTGGTGCGGCGCGCCGGTCGTGTCGCAGGAATCCGATGCGGTCCGGTCGGGAACTGGGCAGGTTTGACATCCTCTCCCGCCTAAAGGCGGGGAGAGGCCCGCTTTCAGAGCCGTACGTCGCCGATGCTGGGTGGATGGACGACAGGGTGCCATTTGGTTCCTGTCCCGGACTGCCCGCCCGGCCGAAGGCGTCGCCACTGCGCGCCGGTCTGGTACTTCCATGCGATCGTGTCGATCACCTGCCGTGATCGTGCCGCCGGCCGCCACGACGGGGTGACCGGGCAGGGAGCAGCGGCTCGACCCATGCCCATTGGGCAGCCGTCAACGGCATATCCACACAACGAGACGATCTTCATGGCACGATCCAGGCGCCGCCTCGGATGCGTCACTGGGCGCGCGGCAGCGCGAGCCAGTCCTGCCAGGTAATGTCGCGGCCAAGATAACGGGGCTGCTGGAAGGGCCAGTCGGCGGCGATCCATTGCGGCACCAGCGCGTCGAGCGCGCGCTCCACCTCGCCGCCTACGAGGTCGTCCACCACCCACCAGGAGACCTCTCCGTCGGAGCCGGTGCGCTCGGGCGGGTCGATGTAGACGCAGCCGAAGATCGCCGTCTCCTCCTTGTCCAGCAGCGCGTAGTTGAAGGACTGGTGCGCGGCAATTTCCTTCTCGTGCCGCAGCAAGTCGATGCGGTTCGCCTCATAGGTCATCGTCTCCTTGGGCCAAGCCCAGGCCGGGCCGAAGATCTCCCACAAGCGCTCTCGGGAGCCCATCACGGCGGGGTAGTCGCGCGCGGCGTCCGCCTCCCGGATCGGCCGTAGGTGAAGCGTGGTGTTGGGCACCGGCACGTAGACGGGGTGGACGTAGTCCTCAGGCAGCCAGCTCATGGGGGCCGAGGCTACCGCCGATCGGTGCGGGGTGATCCGGGCGGCTGGATCAGGTAATCCAAGCGACAGGCCCCCGGGCGGTAGGGGCGGGTTCTAAATGCTTAAGCGGAAAGGACTTCTTGCCGCTGGCGAGTGCCGGCGCGAGTGGATGGTCATGCGGTTTCGCGCGCGAGCGCTGCGAGGAAGTCGTTGACGAGTCGGGTCTGTGTCGCGGCCGGCAGCCGCTCGGGGTCGAAAAGTGCCTGGACCACCAGGCCGTGGGTGAACGACAGCACGATGATCGCGAGCCGGCCGGGGTCCACGTCAGGAATTTCGCCCAGCTGCTGTGCTTCCTCGATGGAGGCGCGCAGGCCTGCGCGGATACGTTCGTAGCGAAGGCTCTGGGCGGCGAACAGGTCGGGGTCGGACAGGGCGACGTCCCAGGAGCCGACCCAGATCCGGTTCATCGCCGCTGCGGCGGGGGTCAGCGGGAGGATGTTGAGCATCTGCGTGCGTAGCGCCGCCAGTCCGGGTGCGGGAGCGGTCCGCCGGGGGCGGTGCGCGGTGCGCTCTTCGAGGATGTCGAGGGCGTGGGCGATCAGTTCGCGCTTGCCCGCGAAGTAGTGGGTGACCAGTCCGGTCGAGGAGCCCAGGGCTGCTGCGACGGCACGCATGGTGAGGCCGCCGAAGCCGTGCTCGGCCAGGACCTGCCAAACCGCCTCCGAGACGTCCTGGCGGCGGGAGTCATGGTCGGTGCGTGCGGGGCTCATGGCCTGCTAGCGTACATGCCAAACGTTTGTTATGTACGGAGGTCGTGATGTTCGCGCTGCCCCTCGCCGACTCGGCCGTGCTGCGCCCACTCGAACCGTGGCAGGCCGAGGAGTTCCTGGCCCACCTGGACCGGGCGCGCGAGCACATCGCGCCGTGGGTCTCGCCCGCCTTCGTCGCCCGCGACGTCGGCGAGGCCCGCGCGGTGCTGCAGCGTTACGCGGACAAGTGGGCTCAGGACGGCGGCGGCATCTGGGGCATCTGGCTGGACGGCCGCCTGGTCGGCGGCGTCATGTTCGTCTCCTTCGACACCGCGCTGCGCGTCTGCGAAGCGGGCTGCTGGCTGGAGCCCGGCGCACAGGGCCGCGGGCTGATCACTCGCGCTGCGGAGCGGATCATCGACTGGGCTGTGGAAGAACGCGGCATTGCTCGCGTCGAGTGGCGCACCAACGCGCGCAACGAGCGCAGCATCGCAGTCGCACAGCGGCTGGGCATGAGCCGCGACGGAACGCTGCGTCAGGTCTACCCGGACGGCGCGGGCGGACGGATCGACCTCGAGATCTGGTCCGTGCTGGCCGACGAGTGGCGGGCCCGCCACGCCGGCCGACCGGCCCCTCTCGCCACCACGGCCATCATGTCCGCTGCTGTGAAGGCCGAACTCGACGGCCTCATGGCCACCTTCCTGGGCGCCTTCGCCAACCCCGGCGGCGCCAGGCCGAACGTCGAGGCGATCTACGAGGTGTTCATGCCCGAAGGGATGATCATCAACAATGTGGGCGCGACCCCGGTGATCTACAACCTGTCCCAGTTCGTCGAACCTCGCCAGAAGATCCTCACCGACGGGACGCTGACTGAGTTCCGGGAATGGGAGACCGCGGAGACCACCGAAATCTACGGCGCGATCGCCCACCGGTTCAGCGAGTACCACAAGTCCGGCTATCTCAACGGCGAGTGGTTCGAGGGCCGGGGCATGAAGACGACCCAGTTCGTCAAAACCCCGTCGGGCTGGAAGTTGAGCTCGCTGGCCTGGGACGAGGGACCCCGCCTTCGAGCCCGCCGCGACAGATTCTTGAGCGCGACGGAGCACGGAAGCGGCTGTCGCGGCCGGCCCGGAGCGGCCCTATCGGATGTTTCCGGTGTGGCCGAGGGAGTAGCGGCCGGGTTGGGGCCAGATGGTGAGGCCGTGTGGGCCTCGGCCGACGGGGATTCGGGCTAGTAGTTTGCCGTTGTCGGTGTTCAGGACGTATACCTCGTCGTGGTAGCGGCCGGAGAGCCAGAGTTGTTTGCCGTCGGCGGAGAGGCCGCCCATGTCGGGGCTGCCGCCGCCGGGGATCCGCCAGGTTGTGGTGGGTTTCAGGGTGGTCAGGTCGAGGACGGTGACGGTGCCTTCGTCGCGGTTGGTGACGTAGGCCAGTCGGGCGTCGCGGCTGAAGTAGATGCCGTGGGCGCCTCGGCCGGTGCGGATGAACCCGGTCTGGCGGGTGGCTTGGCCGTCGAAGACGTACACGCCGTGGGCGTGCATGTCCGCGACGAGGAAGTGTTGCCCGTCGGGGGTGAGTCGGGTGTCCTGGGGCATGCCGTCGGAGGTCTCGGTGAGCCGGAAGTCACGCAGCTTGCGGAGGCTGGTGGTGTCCAGGACCAGCATCCGGTTGGCGAACTCGCAGCTGAACAGCATGGTCTTGCCGTCGGCGGTGTAGTCCATGTGGTTGATGCCGCCGCACTCGGGGAACCGGACCGACCGCACCCGCTGCCAGGTGCTCACGTCGTAGAAGTCGAGCCGCTGGTACGCCTCGGCGACCACGATCGCCTGCTTGCCGTCGGGGGTGAAGTAGAGGTTGTAGACGTCTTCGAGCTTGCGAAACTGGCCCGGATCGCCGGTACGCGCGTCGATCGGGACCAGGCCACCGTTGGGGATCTGGCTGGAGGCGACATAGAGCGTGCGCAGGTCGTAGGAGGGCACCACGTGCTGCGGCTCCGGCCCGCCGGGGAACTTCCGCACCACCTTGAACGTCGCCGGGTCGATCACCCACACGTCGTTGCTCTTCGTGTTCGGCACATACACCGCCGGCCGGTCCCCGCGCACCGCGGCGGCGAGCTGGCCGGGGCCGGCCGCGGCGTAGACGTTGCCCGCCGCCGGATAACTCGGCATCCCCGACACCAGCGGCCCGAACGACCCACCCGCCGAGACGCCCGCGGACGGGCTGGTCACCGCCTCCCGGACAGGTGCCCGGTCGGTGCAGGCCAGCAGCCCGGCCGACAGAACCAGGACCGGGACGGCAGCCAACAACTGTCGACGGGACACTTGCCCACAATAACGGACAAAAGCCCGGCGGGACGGGGGACGGTTGCCGTCTCCACTGCGGCGGTGATGACGACTGGTCACCGGGTCCGGGTCGGCTGCCGGCCGTCGTCCGGCTCGACCACGGTGGCTTCCGCGTCGGACTTATCGACGCCACGCCGGCCGCTCGGCGTTGGTCACCGCCCGGAGGATCCACTCGACCGGGCCGTACCGGTGGGTCCTCATCCAGCGAGCGCTCAGCACAAGCTGTGCGGCGAAGATGCCAAGTGCGATGGCCAGTACGCCGGCCGGCGGTACCTGGCCGATCAGCCCGAGACCGAGCCCGGTGAAGATCAGAGCACAGACCAGAGACTGGCTCAGGTAGTTGGTCAACGCCATCCGGCCGGCCGGTGCGAGCGCGGCCGATAGGTGACGCCCCGTCGGTGTCTGGAACAGCCGCAGCATCGTGGCGGCGTACGCGGCCGCCAGCGCCGTCCCGGTGAGGGTGGCCAAGGCAAGGCCCTCGACCGTGGTGCGGCCGCCCAGGGCTACGACGGCAAACGCGCCGGCGAGACCAACCGGGTATCCAACGCACTGGATCAGGCGCAGAGCGCGAGTGTGTGGCGACACGTCGGCCAGCATCCGGCGACGGCCGGCGGCGAGCCCCAGAAGGAACATGGCCAGGGCGACCGGTCCCTGCAGCCGCGCTGTCCCGAGGATCATATGCGGTATCGAACGGACGTTCTGAGCGATGACGGAGGCCGGCCCGCCGGCCAGCGCCGCTGTGACGCTTTCCCCGGCCCTGAGGGCGGCCGACTGCTCGACCGACGGCGCCTCCGCCAGGGCCATCGAGCCGAAGGAGAGTACGACGACCCCCACGAGCAGGCCGGTCAGGATCACCGCCGTGCGCGGCCGGATCCGGTGCACGGCGAGTAAAACCAGCCCGAGTACGGCGTAGGTGGTGAGGATGTCGCCGTGGAAGAGCAGCACGGCGTGCAGTCCGCCAAGCACGAACAGGCCGCCCAGCCGGCGCAGGAATCGCGGCCGGAAGGCGGTGTCCCGGCGCCGCGCGGCGTCGAGTTGGAGCGTGAAGCTGTAGCCGAACAGAAATGAGAAGAGCAGGTAGAACTTCATCTCGAACAGCAGCGCCACGCTGTCGTGGATCCGATGGTCAAGCCAGGAGGGGTACGCCGGGTCAGGGATGCGGTGGAACGCGTAGCCCGAGGCGAAGTACCAGATGTTGACCAGCAGGATGCCGAACAACGCGAATCCCCGCAGCGCGTCCACGTCCAGGATCCGGTCGAACGCATCACTGCTCGGTGGCGTCCGAGCCATAGGCCCCTTTACCCGGGGGACAGCGGTGTTCACCACGGCCCGAGCGGGACCCGTGGGCCGGTGCCGCCTCACAACGGCCGGTCTCCGTCACCCCGGTCTTTCTTCCCGTTCCGCGACGTCGGCATAACGGGGCATCAACAAGAGTTCAAGATCGTTCGCCCGTCCAACCTTCCCGTCACCTGTAGTCCCCGGACGGAACGGGAGCCCTTGGGCTTTCCTGAGCTTCACACCCAACTGAGGACACCAAGCCACACATGTCGGGGCTGGGACAGGTCACGAACACGCTGGCCCGGACTTCGCGGGCGAGCTGCACATCACGCCAGGTCAGCCGTCTTAGCTGCTACTCCACCACGAGCAGGTGTGCCGGACGTCCGGGGAGGAAGGCAACAGGCGTTGCTGAGCCATCAAATCCTAATGCTCCCCGGGTGCCGGACTCGAACCTTGCTTCGAAGGCATGTTGGTGCGGTTGGGGCGCGTCGTCCCGGGTCGCCCATACACCTACGCTTGCCGCATGAGGGACCCCAGCTCGCACCGGACCCTCGCCGCGCCAGACCTCCCGGTTGCGGCGGTGGTACCAGAACCGGATCGTCACGAGCGCGCAGGAGGATCGTCATGGCAGGGATCCGGCAGATCCTGTTCATTCAGGGCGGCGGCGCGGGCGCGCACGACGAGTGGGACGACAAGCTGTTCGACAGCTTGAGGCGGGAGCTCGGGGACGGGTACGAGGTCCGCTACCCGCGCATGCCCGACGAACACGACCCGAGCTACGTCAAGTGGAGCGCGGCCATCCGGCGTGAGATGACGGCCTTGGACGACGGCGCGGTCGTCGTCGGCCATTCGGTGGGCGGGACGATCCTCATCAACGCGCTCGCCGAGCGGCCACCGGAGCCGGAGAAGCTCAGGGCGATCGTGCTGATCGCCGCTCCGTTCGTCGGTGCGGGCGGCTGGCCCGGCGACGAGTTCGAGCTGCCGCACGACCTCGGTGCGAGGCTGCCGCAAGGCGTGCCGGTGCAGGTGTTCCACGGGCTTCAGGACGATACTGCCCCACCGTCGCATGCTGACCTGTACGCCCGCGTCATCCCGCAGGCACAGCTGCACCGGCTGCCCGGTCGCGATCACCAGCTGGGCAATGACCTGAGCGAGGTGGCGAAGACGATAAGTCCTGACGACCTCGGACCCGTCACCAAGGGATAGCGACGAAGGTGTGAGGCAGGTTTCGAGGATCCACCCACCATCTGCCCACGCCGATGGACCGGCCCGCCCTGCCCAGAAAACTCCGGGACATCGCCACCCTGGAGGTAGATCATGTGTCGATGACCAGTGGAGAAGCTCTCGCCAGCCTCCAGGAAGCCGCGACTCTGTGGAGCGTGGGTTCCGCCCCTGCAACTGACGTGATCAATGCCGCCTGCGCCTGCCTGGCAGCAGGCGCAGATACTCCGACCCTCCGAATCCTGGCCGGCGTCTCGCCTGTCAAGGGCAGCGAGAGTGACGAGCTGCGCCGCTGGCTGCGAGACGCGCTGACGGAGCTTTCCCTGGCCTACTATCGGGAAGGAAGCCGAGAGGGGGAAGAGGAAGGCCTCCGGGTCATGGCCCGACGGCTGCTCGACAAGAGCATCACACCTCGCGACCTCACGTCCTGGGCGTCCGGGTTCATCACCTACGACGGAACTCCCCTGGCAAGGGAGCTCATCGACCTTGAGAACACCTACGACTACCTCGACGCCGTCTACGAAGGGCGGTCGTACACGAGCACCGTGGCCGAGGATGTCGACGCAAAGGTCATCGCCGAAGCACGGCGCCTGCTCGGCGACGCCACCACAGCTGCGGATGGCTGAACTGCGAGCCCTCTCCGAGCACATCGCCGATCTTGTGCTTCTGGGCCGCCGCTTCCGGCCGGCCCGGGTCCGAATGCCGAGGGTCCCCACCCCGGTGAACGGGGTGGGGACCGCACAAGCGGATCAGTTCAGGCGTACGGATGTGGTATCGAGACCGCCGCGAACGCTGACCGCCTTCACCGCGACGGCGTCGCCGCTGGTCTTGATCACCCGAAGGCGGACCTTCTGCTTGTCGCCGCCGTCCAGGTAGAACTGCGCCGCGGCGCCGACGATGCGCGCGCCTTCGACCTTGACGGTGTCCGGAGCGACGATCTTGATCTCCTTCGCCTGCTCGAGAGCGGTCGGAATGCGGCCGCTGTTGTTGACCGTCGCCGTGATCTCGTGCGTCGCGCCGTCGCTCTGCGAACCCGTGAGCTTCTTGGCGGTGACCTCGGTCAGGCCGACCTGCGGCAGTGAATCGATCAGATACAGGTTGAACCGGGCCTGGTTGGCAGCCCACTCACCGATCAGATCGGCCGACGGGTTCTGCGACCAGAACTTCGGGTTGATCCCGCCGATCTCGACCTTCCCCAGCTTCGGGTGTTGCACCTCCGTCCACGGCAGGAAGCAGTTCGTGCGGCCGTTCTCGGCGCACCACCGCGACCGCTCCCAGTCGGAGTACCGGCCGTCCTCGTCATAGTCGATGTAGTCACCGCCGTTCCAGATCTCGTCGCCGTACCAGACCGCGCCGTACTGGAAGTAGCCGAAGTCCGGGCCGTGCCCGAACAGAGGCGTCGGCTGGCCACCGTTGCGCGTGGCGTAGTCGATGTAGACGCTTCCCGTGTTCCGGTAGCCGGTGAACGAGGCACCCGCCTTGTCGAAGTGCTCGTAGAGCTTGCGGTCGCTCGCATACATGCACTCGACGGGGTCGCAGGTCGACGGCCCCCGCAGATGCATGGGCACCCGGGTGTCCATGCTGTTCACCGCGGCGATGTTCGTGTGCGACATCAGCCAGGTGTACACATGCCGAGTTTCCGGCTCCGACAACGGGTACTCGCCGGCCCCGCCCTGGGTCAGGTTCCGGCCGGTCGCGTCGTCCGCCGGCATGACATGCCAGTTGTACGGGTAGTTGCGGTGCAGGTCGAGGCCGCCGATGCCGTCCTCGTTGTAGCGGCCGTCGCCATCGTTGTCGACGCCCTCGGAGAACATCAGGTAGTCGCCCTTGCCCGCGCCGACACTGAGCATGGCGTTCCCGGCCGGATCCCGCTCGTCGACGACGTGGGTGCCCTTGCCCGCGCCGACGTACTGGCGCATCTGGCTCAGGTACCCGTCACCGTTGAGGTCCTCGCCCGGATCCTCGTCGCGCTTGCCGTCACCGTCGCTGTCGTCCGGCCGCACCGTCGACCGGTTCGTCTGGGCGGTGTACAGGTACATGTCGTGGCCGTCGGGGTTGTTGACCGGTCGGATGTACACCGTCTTCTCGTCGAGCAGTTTGTCGACCTTCGCGTCCTTGCCCGCCTGGGTGATGAGGTGGTTCGCCAGCCATAGCGAACTCTCGGCGGACGACACCTCGCCCGAGTGACGGTTCCCCTCGAAGTAGGCCGCTGGCTTGTCAGTGTCGGCGCCGGTGGATTTGTCGGTGATGGTCAACTGGTAGATCGGCTGCCCGCTGTAGCTCTCGCCGACGATGTGCAGGTCGACGATGTCTGGGCGCTCGTGGGCCCACTTCTTCAGCCACCACTGGATTTCGATGCCGGTGTGGAAGTGCGCGAAGTCCATCTGGCCCGGGTTCTTCGGCTTCACCTGGTCGTACTTGACGACCTTGAACGTGCTCTCGCCGTCCCGCTGCCCGGCGATCGTGATGGTGGCGGAGGTGGGCGTCACGCTGCCGGGGAACGGGCCCGGATCCTGCGGCGGCTGCAGGCCGACGGCGTAGGCGGGGGCCGCGGACATGGTCGTGTCGTCAAGCCCCTGTGCGGCTGGCCCCCACAGCTGCGCGGTGCCGAGGATCAGGGCGCCCGCTGCCAGGGGCGCCAGGATGGAGACCGGGCGGATGCGCTGCAGGAGGCGCGCTTTTGGTGTGTGCTGGATCGGTGTGTCGTGCGAGGAGGCTTCTCGCTGACCGGATGAGTTATGTGTGGCGTCGGAACCCAAGGCAATCTCCCACTGTCACGTCAGCGCGCTCTCGTGCACGGCAGGCACGGCAGTCGCGCTGGGTAAGGGGGTGGCCACCCTTTGGATACTCGAGTTCCGATCACCGTAGTCGATCATCAGACAGATGTAAATGCTTGATTGGCATTGACTCCTTACTGCCGCGCCCAACATTTGCCGGGCGCCGGCCCCCGGCTGCTCGTCCCGCCGCAGGCCGATCCGGGGAAGCGCCGTCTCCGGCGAGAATGAGCCGTACCGGTGCAGCCGTGACGACGACGCGACACCGGCTCAAGCTCAACCATCGGGGTAACAGCGCCGAGGTCTCCCGGCTCACGCGACCGGAAAGGAGGTGCGGCCCGTCCCCGATACGACGGGTAGGGACGGGCCGCAGGTGTGCGCACGGGTGGGCAAACGGCGGTGAGCCGATGATCAGATGGTGAAGCCGCCGTCGACGTTGATCGTCGCGCCGGTGATGTAACGCCCCTGCGGACCGGCGAGGAACGCCACCGCGGCGGCCACGTCGGCTGGTTCGGCGTAGTGGCCGAGGGCGGTGAATCCGTTGATGGTGTCGGCGTTGGGGCCGTCGGCCGGATTCAGTTCGGTGTTTGTGGCCCCTGGGTTCACGAGATTCACGGTGATCGCCCTGCCGCCGAGTTCACGTCCGAGCGCCTTGGTCAGGCCGATCAGCGCGGTCTTGCTCATCGCGTACAGCGAAAAGCCCGGGAAGACCGCCCGCTCGGCCATGTTGCTGCCGATGTTGATGATCCGCCCGCCGGCCGACATGCGGCGTACTGCGGCTTGCGAGGCCACGAACGGTGCCCGGACGTTGACCGCGACGGTCTGCTCGAACTCTGCCAGGCTCAGTTCCTCCAGCGGTCCGAGCAGGAACGCGCCGGCGTTGTTGACGAGGATGTCCAACCGACCCAGCTCACCGGCGACCCGGTCCACCGCGGCGATCACTGCCGCCGGATCGGCACTGTCGGCCTGCACGGCGATCGCTCGCCGTCCCGCGGCCTTGATCTGGTCCACCACATCGTCGGCGCGCTGCTGATTCCGCTGGAACGTCAGCGCCACGTCGGCACCTTCCTCGGCCAGGCGTAGCGCCACTGCGGCGCCAATGCCACGACCACCGCCGGTAACCAGAGCCACCTTGCCATCAAGTGCGTTGTTCATGATGCAAGCCTGGTCGGCGAAACCCCAGCCGTCCGGCGGTGATCGGACGCCGCGTTCGCCGCTACTCCCGGCCTCAGGGTTTCCGGCCCCAGGCCGAGATCATGGGCGAGGTGGCGAGATTGAGGAGCCCCGCCGCGACGTTGTCGAGATGCCGGTCGACTTCTTCGTCGGTAGCCAGGCCTGCGGCGACCAGCCGGTCGCGGATCTGAGCCACGGTGGCCTGCTCCAGCAGGGTGCAGGCAGCGCCGGCCATCGGGAAGAAGGCGTCGGCTTCGACGCCGACGAGTCCCGCGTCGCGCAACAACCGAGGCAACGTGCGCCCGTACGACAGGTCCACACCACGCTGAACCATCAGCGTGCGGAAGTCCCGCTTGAGTTTGTTGGCCAGCCGCTGGGCCGGCCCGGCCTCGTCCGGGCAGACCAGCGGCTGCATCATCGGGTCGGCCTCCTCCACCAGCAGCCAGCCGCCCGGTCGCAGCGCCGAGATCATGGCGGCCAGAGCCGCAGCACGCTGTGGCACGTGCACCAGGACGAGGCGCGCGTGCACCAGGTCGAATCCCTCCGCTGGCGGCGGCTCGACGCCGACGTCGTGGCGGCGGATCTCGTAGCCAGCGTCGGCGGCAGCGGTCATCCACGAGACGTCTATGTCGGTGGCGAGCACGTGCCCCGCCGGGCCGACGCGCGCGGCGAGCCAGGACGGCACGCTGGGGCCTCCGGCGCCGACTTCCCAACACCGCCAGCCGTCCGCGATGCCGAGCGCGTCGATGTGCCGGAACGTGGAAGGGTCGAACAGCGCCGCCAGGGCGCCAAAGCGCGCCCCCGCTTCCGCCTGCTGATTGTCGAGCAGATAACCGCTGTCGTCGGCCACGTCCGCATCATCTCTCTCGCTGATGTCCAGGTGTCGGCGTACGGGCCAACGTGCCCAACCGGGTGCGCCCCGAACGTGCACAGGTCCATAGCGACGCTCAACGATTGATCCCCGGACGTTCGGCGCCCTGCCGTCGATCCGGCCATCGATTTTAGTGACTATCGTGTCGGAGTCGGGCCGAGATCGTGACAACTGAGGGTGTCTGTTTGCCGCCCGAGTCGCCGCGCGCATTGCGGCAGAAGAATGCATGTAACAAATCGCTAGCGGTCGCCCCACGTTCGCTGGTCGAGCCCGCGGCGGGGGTGCGACCGTCCCTGCTCGACGGTGTGACCTGAGTTGGCTCACGGTGCCGCGCTCGTGAGGCCCGCGTCGCGTTCACCTGCGGTGATGCCTGCAGGTGGGGCTGTTTTCACGCACTAACCGAATGAGTCAACTGGGTCTGACCGGCCAGCCGTCTGGCGGCCTCAGAGCCGCAGCAGCCCCGCGGCGAGCGACTCACGCAATCCGGCGGGCGGCTCCTGGTAGCCCTCGTCCCACAGCGCACCGGGAAAGCCGCCGGCCGCGAACGCAGTGTTGAGATCGTCGACGAACCAGATCGCGGGCCCCACCTTCCCGTCGATTCCGAGGCCGGGCAGGTCGATGCCGTAGGGCGCGTCGCCGCTGATGTTCGCCTTGTGGAGCTCGTCGGGCGCGTAGTCGAGCTGGAACGGGATGCCGGCGTCCCGGCGCGCGGTGTCCCTGAGGTACGCGGCGTGCTCGGCCTCGTAGTAGGAGCGCGAGCCGCCCCGCTCGGCCCACTCGAGCTGCACCACCAACGGGTCCGCGAGCACGCTGGCCGGCCAACCCGGCAATTCCCCGACGAGCCACACATCGCCCACCTGCCGGATCCACGCGCTGATCGTCATCGGGAACGGCGCGAACGTCACCTCCAGCCAGTCGGCCAGCGCGGGCGCGCCCGGCGACGGGGGAACGTGGGCGCGACACGGCGTCCCCTCGTCGTCGTTCTCCTCCGCACGGAAGCCCCGCGCCTGCAGCCGCTCAACGAGCGTCTCGACGTTCCTGCGGGCACGGTCGGCGAACTCGCGCGCCACCGCCTCGGCGTCCTCGCGGTACGGGGCGTCGAAGACCCGTAGGCCAAGACCGCGCAGGTCGCGCCATACGTCGTCGGGATCACCGGACACGTACCGCGCGTGGAAGCTCGCCATGGCCACCATCCTTGCAGAGCCACCAGCGTCGGCGGCGAGGTCTCGGTTGCCGACTCAGCTGGCGATCCGCAACGTCATCAAGCAGCCGCGGCCGCTGCGCTCGGCGACCATCGCGATCAATGGCACGACACAGACCTTCGCCCCGCCATCCCCGCCGAGAAGCAGGCCATCCTCGAGAATCCACGCCCGCAAAGTCACGCACTAACCCGACTTGACTCACGGTTGGCTGATTCGGGGGTCTGTGGGGGTGTGACCTGGGGTGTTGGGTCGGGAGGCACGCACTAAACGGGTCGGGCTCTATGGTGTCGGTCGTGGCGTACGTGCGGACGGTGAAGACGGCGTCCGGGGCGCGGGCGGTGCAGATCGTGCATTTTCAGCGACGGGGTTCGCGGGACATCGAGCACATCGGATCTGCGCACACGGATGCGGACCTGGAACTGCTCAAGGCGGTGGCGCGGCAGCGGCTGGCCGCGGGGCAGGGCGAGTTGGATCTGCGTCTGCCGGACGGTCCGGCCAACGGAGGCGGTCCGTTGCCGATCACGTCCACGCGTGGGGCACCTGCTGGACGCGTTGGGCCGCGGATACGACGCGCTGGGGTTCGCTGCGGCTGCCGAGCGGGACGAGGTGTTCAAGGCGTTGGTCCTGGCCAGGATCATCGAGCCGACCAGCAAGCTCGACTCGGTGCGGGTGCTGGACGAGGCTGGCGCCTGGGCGCCGTCGTACGCGACGATCAAGCGGCGGCTGGGGGTGTATGCCACGGGAGGCAAGGCTTCCGCGGCCGGTGGGAAGACCGAGGGTGTGCCGGTCGAGGGCGACGCTGAGCCGACGTTCGATCCGGCCGGTGGCCCATGGCGGGCCCGGCTGGCCCGCGCCTGCGCCGCGCACGTCAGCTTGGGGCCGGCGACGTTGCTGCTCTACGACGTCACAACGCTGTACTTCGAGACCGACGAGGGTGACGGGTTCCGCGAGCCCGGGTTCTCCAAGGAACGCCGGCTGGAGCCGCAGATTACCGTCGGGCTGCTCACCGACGGGTCGGGGTTCCCGTTGATGGTGCACGCGTTCGAGGGCAACCGGGCCGAGACCACCACCATGCTGCCGGTCCTACGGGCCTTCCTGAACGCGCACCACCTGTCGAATGTCACGGTCGTGGCCGACGCGGGGATGATGTCGGAGGCGAACAAACGCGCGATCGAAGCCGCCGGCTTGTCGTTCATCCTCGGTGCCCGCGTCCCCGACGTGCCCTACGTCGTCGCAGAGTGGCGCAACGCCCACCCCGATGCCGAGATCCCAGTCGGGCACGTGTTCGTCCAGCCCTGGCCCGCCGGCCCCGGCGACAACCGCCGCGACCACACGATCTACTACCAGTACCGGGCTGACCGGGTCCGCCGCACCCTGCGCGGAATCGACCAGCAGATCACCAAGGCCGAAAACGCGGTCGCAGGCCGGACAGGGGTCAAGCGGAACCGGTACGTGCGCCTGACCGGCGCGGTCAAGAGCGTGAACCGGGCCTTGGAGGTCAAGAACCGGGCCCTGGCCGGGATCAAGGGCTACGTCACCAACCTGCCCAACCCCCGACCCCGAGCAGGTCATCGGCGCCTACAGCCGACTGTTGCAGGTCGAGAAGTCCTTCCGAGTGTCCAAGACCGACCTGGCCGCCCGGCCGATCTACCACCACACCCGCGAATCGATCGAAGCGCACCTGACCATCGTGTTCGCCGCCCTGGCCGTGTCCCGCTGGATCGAGAACACCGCCGGCTGGAGCATCAAACGGTTCGTCACCACCGCCCGCCGCTACCGGACGATCACGATCCAGGCCGGCGACCACAGCATCACCCCCGCCGACCCCCTACCCGACGAACTCCGCGCCGCACTCGACGTCATCCACGGCACGCACTAAATGAGCCAAGTCGGGGCGGCGGGGGTGCGACCGTCCCTGCTCGACGGTGTGATGGTCGAGGGGGTGCCGTTCGACCGCCCCGACGTGCTGCCCGCGCTCGCCGCGCTTGCCCGGCAGTCTAGGAGAACAGTTTGGTCAACCGCTCTGCCGCGTCAGTGGCCTGCGTGATGGTCGGCACCGCTTCGACGATTCCTTTCCAAAGCGCTCGAAGGACCCCTCGCTTTGGCTGTGGTTGTTGCAACTCCTCGGTCAAAGCCTCCAGGTTTTCAGCCGCTTCCTGACTCCCGCTGCGCTCCACCTCGACCGCAATTCGCCGTATCGCGTCGGCGACGTCCTGACCGTGAACATTTGCAATGGAGTTGAACGAGTTGTTGAGAACCGATCGGTTCACAATCACGGAACCGTGTACCTGCTCGAACCGGTCGCCCATATGGACCTCCATCTGGATGTGTTGGCGCGCACCCACGATGCGCCCGGGACTGTGCAGGGTGTTCCAGTGCTGCCTCAACATGTGGTACTGGCTGACGGTGTCGTCATCGACGGGCTGCTCGATCAGGCGTTCGATCTGCCGGGTCGTTGACGTTCCGCCGAGGAGGTCGCCGTGGATGTCGGCGAGGAACGCGAGAGCGGGGCCACCGAAATGCTGTGCATCCACCAAACCTGTCGCCGGAGCTTGAATGAGAGAGGTCGCGCTCGTCACATCTGGGTCAAACCGATCCGAGACCGAACGCAGTTCCGAGAGCGCGGCCATGACCCGCTTGAGGTTGCTGGTCTCCCACGCCGATTGGAGCGCACCGCACCATCGGCGGAATTCGCAGATTTTAGGATCCTCTCTGGCGGCCAGGAGCGCAGCGATGAAGCTGGTCCGGTCGGGTTTGTTGTTCAACACGTACCGAAGCGCCGGAACGCGCAACGGCGTCAGGAAGTGTTCACCGAAGAACGCCCGCAACTCGGCAGTCCTCGTATCCATCGCGGATGCCGCCGAACCGAGCGTGGCCTGGGCGACGGACAGAAACGCCTGGTTCGACTGCTGCAGCAGCTCTGCGACCACCGGTACGCGCACTGCCGAACACATGAACGCCGTGCCGGCATTCACCGCTTGGTGAACGTAGAAGAAGGTCTGGGCGGTGAGGGCCCGCACCCAGCCGCGCGAATCATGCTCCCCCGCGCGAAGTGTGCCCACTCCTGCCTCGGCGAGCAATTCTCGCGAAAACGAATAGAACGGGTAGCTATAGCTTGTCGGCGTCCTGCTCCCCAGGATGATTGTTTTGGCCAGCCCAGTGTCAGCCCACAGATCACCGACCCATGGTGCGCCGTCGGGGAAGGTCGCGTTCGCCGCTTCGACGAGCCTCTTTAGGTCAACTCGCGAGGCAGCCTCGTCGACGCTTTCCAGACCATGGTAGCTGATGGACGATTCCTCGTGGACAAGTACGCCGGTCTTGAGGAGTTGCTTAGCGATGATGGGATGCCGCTGTACCCGGTGTTGATAACTGTGGCCGACTAGAGTAATGACCTTCGAGTGCAGCAGGAACGCCTGACAGAAGGTCTCGAGGTCCATCAGTTTGTATGCGTCGAAGCTGTCCGGCTCCAGCAACGCAGAACAGGCATTGTAGATGGTGGCGTTGTCGAGGTAGACGGCAGTGCCGTTCGTGTAGTCAGCAACCATGTCGTGGACCTTCCCTGCCCGTTACGATGGTCGATTGCCGGATGCCCCAACATCACTGTAGTCCGCCCGAGCGAGGCCCCGACGCACGGCGTGTCTTGAGAACGTTCGGCATCGCGTACACGGCTGGCTCTGACACACGTTCGGCAAGCCGGTGCTGCACCGCCTCTACTGAGTTCGCCAAAGCTGGTCTGGCAGCTGATGTTGTCCGACTGAGACCGTCGGTGGCCTTGGAACGAGCAGGCGGCCTCCAGCGGCTAAGGCACATCAACGAACATCTGAGCGGGCGCCCTGCTCATCGGCTAGAAGCGGGTGCGCCATACGGTCGATGCCGGCTCGCTGGTAACGGAACGTCACGATGGCAGCCCTCCCGTTTCTGTGGGTCTCGCTGAATCCGCCGGCCGGCTCGCGGGCGGTTGAAGGCTCGGACGTGCCCCCGCCGTCTGCGCGACACTGTGCATGTTCAGCTGGTTAACCCGTACGCCGACACCAGGTTCAGCCACGCCGCGCGGAGCGGCTCTGGCCGACGAGCGGAGCAACACGCTCGGATGCCGCCCACAGAGCACGGCGTCCGCGACGCACCAACCCGTAGGCATCCTCCTAGGATGCCTACGGGTTGTGTGGTCAGCCGCCCGCCCGAGGGTGTCCGCACGCGCACACGAGGAAGGGTCAGACCCCGACCTGCGCCTGTGCCGCCGTGGCCGCCTTCGGTGAGCGACGCCCGGGCATCCACCAGTTGGCCTCGCCGCACAGCTCCATCACCGCGGGGACGAGGACCATCCGGATGATGGTCGCGTCGACGAGGACGGCGATCGCCATGCCCAGACCGATCTGCTTGACCGAGACGTCGGGGCCGAGCACGGCGGTCGTGAAGATGGCGATCATGATTGCGGCCGCGGCCGTGATGACCTTGGCGGTTCGCGCCAGCCCGCGAGCGACGGCCGTCCGGGTGTCGCCGGTGCGCTCGTACTCCTCACGGATCCGCGAGATCAGGAAGACCTCGTAGTCCATCGACAGGCCGAACAGGAGTGGGAACATCATCATCGGTACCCAGGTCGTGATCGGCATGGCCGTGGGGAAACCGAGGGCCGAGCCGAGCCATCCCCACTGCACGATCGCGACCAGCACGCCGTAGGCGGCGCCGATCGACAGCAGGTTCATCACGGCGGCCTGCAGCGCGATCGTGACCGACCGGACCAGCACGACCAGCAGCAGCAGGGACAGCACGATGACGACCGTGATCATCAGGGGCAGGCGCGAGCTGGTGTCCGCGGCGAAGTCGATCGCGCCGGCGTTCGGGCCGCCGAGGTAGACCGCGTTGCCGCCGGGTGCCGTGGTCAGCACCTCGTGGCGGAGCTTGTGCACCAGGTCCGCCGTCGCCTCGTCCTGGTATCCGGTCTTGGGGAAGGCCATGAAGATGGCGGCCTGCCCATCCTGGCTGATCCGCGGCTGAGTGGCGTAGGCGACGCCCTCGGTCTTCCTGACCGCTGCGACGACGGAACTCAGATCGGCGTCCCTGGAGTCGACCTCGGTGGCGAAGATCAGGGGTGCGCCATAGCCGGGACCGAAGCCCTCGGAGAGGATCTCGTATGAGATGTAGCTACTCCGGTCGCGGGGCTGGACACTGGCGTCGGGCAGGCTCAGCCGCATCGACAGTGCGGGGGCGGCCAGCACCAGCAGACTCGCGCCGGCCAGCAGCGCGGCGACCAGCGGCTTGCGCTGCACCACGCCGGCCCAACGCTCGGCCGGGGTACGGCGCTCCCGGGACGGGACACCGCCGGCCCCGCGGCGGCGGGACGTGCGACGGGGCAGGCGCAGCGAGTTGATCCGGTGGCCGATGAAGCCCAGGAACGCCGGCAGCAGGGTAACCGCGGCGATCATCGTCACCAGCACCGTCACCGACGCGCCGATGGCCACGCCGGTCATCATCTTCTGTCCCATGGCGATCAGGCCCAGCAGTGCGATCAAGACGGTCGTGCCGGCGAACAACACCGCGTGACCTGCGGTGGTGATGGCCTTGACCGTGGCACTCTCGGGCTCGTCGCCGTCCTGCAGGCTGTCCTTGTAGCGGGTCAGGATGAACAGTGCGTAGTCGATGCCGACACCGAGCCCGATCAACGAGCAGACGAGCACCGTGAAATCCGGCGAGGGGACCACATGCCCCACGAGCTTCATCAGGGCGATGCCGCCGAGGACCGCCAGCACTCCGGTCACGAGCGGCAGGCCCATCGCCACCAGCGACCCGAAGGCGATGAACAAGACCACCGCCGCCGTCAGGAGGCCCACACCCTCGGCCGGGCCCTGCTTGGGCGTCTCCGCCTTCTCCGCCTTCTCCCCGCCCAGCCCCAGCGTCACGCCGCCGCCGGAGGCGTCCTTGACCCTGTCCACCAGGGGCTTGACCTCAGTCTTCGCCACATCCTTGTCGGTCAGCGGGATGGTCGTACGGGCGATACGGCGATCCTTCGTCACCAGATTCTCGTCCTGATACGGCGAGATCACCGGCCCGGTGATGGGCGAGGCATCCAGATCGGCGATGACCTTCTCGATCTTCTGCCGGGCGGCGGGGTCGTCGATCCCCTTCTCCGCCTTGATCGCGAGAGTCAGCGTGTCCCCTTGCTGCTCGGGGAAGTGCTTCTCGATCAGGACCTGTGCCTTGGCGGAATCGGAGTCTCCACCGGCGTAGTCGTTGTCGGAGGCGGCGCCGTAGCTGAAGCCGACGAACGCCACGGCGATCACGCCGACGATCCAGGTCAGGAGGACCAGGCCGCGGCGCCGGAAACAGAACCGGGCTAGTCCCGCCAGCGCCCCATCCGTACGGGGAGCCTCGGTTGTCATCATCTTCTCCTCAATCGTTGAGCGTTGCATTCAATCGCCTTGATCCGTTGCCGGTGTGGCCGAAAATGCGCGTCAGCAGAATCGCGGTGTCCCGTGGCGCGTTTCGCAGCGGAGCGAGAATCGCCGACTCGGCGAGTTCCTCGAGAGCCGTGTTGACGACGTCCAGGTCGGCAGGGGAGAGGGACGGTGCTCGACGGGCCAGCCGACGCAGTTCGGCGTCGATGACGGCCCGGTGGTGCCGGTGCACCAGGGCCAGGACGTCCGACTTGAGATCGTCCGTGCACCGGGCGGGCCGATCAGCGGCGCGGGCTGAATCAGTGGCCATGGCCGGGGCTTCCGCCGTGCGAGCCGCCGAATGGCGTCGTGACACCGTCGTAGTGGAGCCGCAGCATCATGCCCTGATGCGCGTGCGGCAGGTTGTGGCAATGGTTCATCCAGATTCCCGGATTCGTAGCGCGGAACGCGACCTCCCACGTCTCGCCCGGCCGGACGTCGAAGGTGTCCACCCACAGCGGACTGCCCGTCGACGTCGTCCCGTTCCTGGACAGGATCAGCACGGGATGGCCGTGCAGATGCCACGGGTGCGTTTCCAGGCTTCGGTTGACGACGGTGAACCGGACGATGTCGCCTTCGGCGACGAGCTGGTCGGGGATGGCGGGGTGGCCTCGACCGTTGACCGTCTGCGCAAACGCCGGCTTCCCGTCGACCATCGCCACTCCGCGATCGAGCACCATGGTGAAGTGCCGGTCGGCGTTGCCGCTGTCGAAGGGCACGGCGGCCGGAGCCCCGTACCGCAGCAGGTCGAGCTCCGGCAGGTCAGACGTGTCCTCGACACGCGCTTCACCGCGCACATCGCCACGCGGGCGCAGGCGCACTCCGCCGTCACGATCGTCGTCGACAACAAGCGCCACGGACGTGTCCGGCATGAGGAACACCAGGTCGTACCGCCCGCCCGCGGGCAGGTGCAGTCCGACGTCGCTGACCTCACCGGGCTGGTTGAGGTCCCGGCCGTCGACGGCCGCCACCCGGAACGGGGTTCCGGCGAGGACGATCCGGTGCGGATCCGAGTCGGTGTTGATCAGTCGCAGCCGAACCGGTGCACCGGGTGGTGCGGGATGTTCGGTTCGGCCGTCTCCGCCGGCGATCACGACGGTGCCGTCGAAGGTGTGCACGGGCAGCGTAAGGTCCACCTGCTCCGCCGCGGAGGGTTCGTCGGCCCGCTGCCCGTCGCGCGGCTGCACGACGAGAGTCCCGTACAGCCCCTTGTGTACGCCGACGTGAGACGCGTAATGGGTGTGGTACCAGTAGGTGCCCACCTGATCGGCGCGAAACCGGTAAACGAAGTCCGCACCGGGTCGCACGGCCAGCTGCGTCACGCCCGGCGCGCCGTCCTCGCCGCACGGCACGTCGTAGCCGTGCCAGTGCAGGGTCACGCCGTCGTCGATGTCGGCGTTGTGCAGCCGCACCTCGATCAGGTCACCCTGGGTCGCGGTGATCGCCGGACCCGGGACCTCCCCGTTGTAGGTCCACGCGTCGATCTCCCGCCCGGACGGGAGCCGCACGGTGGCCTTCTTCGCGGTGAGCACCTGCCGCCGCACGGTGCCACCCGGTGCCGGTGAGCCGGAGCCCCGCAGGTCGGCCACCGACACGGCCGCCCGGGACGAGCGTCCCGGGCCGCCGCCCCTGGTCACCGATTCGGTGGGGAGGAACGACAGCCCGGTGCCGGCACCGGCCGCGGTCACCACGACCGCGCCACCGGTCCAGCCGAGAAACCGGCGGCGAGAGATCGCCCGTCGATCCTCCGGCGCCTGCGCGACGCCCGCATCGGCGCTGTCCTCGACGGGCGCCGTGACTACTCGCGCGGTCAGCAACGCGCCGGCGCCCACGAGCGAGATCGTGATCAAGGCCGCGCTCACAGTGAGCGGGTATCCGACCAGGAACGTCACCACCAGACCGGCCAGTGCCGCGTAGCCCGCGGTGAACACCGAGACCAGGCCACGTGCCGGCCCTCCAGCTGCTCGCCCCCGTCTTACCGCGAGCAGTTGCGGGCCGGCGAGCAGCACGGCGACGGCCCCGGCGGCCCCCAGCATCGGCAGCCCCAGGAGCACCTTCTCCTGTACGAACCACCAGCCCCGGCCGGCCAGCATCGCCACGGTGCCCACCCGGACCAGCGTCACGAGCACCGCCGCGACGAGGCCGGTGAGCGCCAGCCGAGTGCGCCGGAGCGCCAGCGTGACGCCGGCGGCGAACCACGCGGCGATGCTCAGCAGCGCGACGACGTGGTCCAGGATGATCCACATTCCCGTGGTCATGGCGCCTGTCGCGCAGGCATGGCCGGCCTGGGCAGCTGAGTGTCCGGCCCGGACGGCTGCCTGGCCTGACGGATGATCATCCCGGTCACTGCCACGATGGCGAGACCGTTGACCGCGTGCAGGCCGAAAACGAGCCCGCCGGCGGTGCCGTCGACCGCCGTGGCGATCCCCTTGATCACGAACTGGACAACCGCGAGCCCGGCGACCAGGCCACTCATCCCGATGACCCGCCCGGGCATCCGGGCTGCCGCGGCGACGACGGTCACCAGGACCGCGATCAGAACAATTCCGCCGCCCAGCGCGCGGTGCGGCTGGAAGGACTCATCGTTGGGTGCCGTGTCGAAAGCACCGCTGGCAGCCAGGAAGAACTGTGCGACGACGGCCAGCATCTGCAGGGCCGCCACGCCGGCGAAGAATCTACGCATGGCACGCTCCTCGAAGTGGGTGAGGGTGATCGCTCATGGCGGAGATCGTCTCGCCGGTGAGGCGGCCGTGGCCTCTGACAACGGATGGCAGCGTCTACGCAATTGGGCGTAGACGACCTCGTAGCTCACTACGCCCGTGCGCGTAGCAGGTCGCGCATCTGCGCCGAGCGTCGGTCGTGAGCGAGAACAGTAGGATCACCGCATGCAACCACGTGCCGTGTCGTTCCCCTTGCGTATGGTGGCGCAAGACGTGGCGCTCGCGCTCTTCGTCACCGTGATGCAGGTGCAGGGCACGGTCGCCAAGGTTGCCATCGAGGGGGCACCGCGTCCGCTCGCCGATTTCGGAAACCTCGGATACGCGCTGCTGATGGTGAGTGGCCTGGCCCTGGCCGTCCGCCGCCGGTGGCCGGTGCCGGTGTTTGTCACCACCGCGCTCGCCAGCTTGGTGTATTACGGCCTCGACTTCCCGGACGGGCCCGGCTGGCTCGGGCTCTTCGTAGCTCTGTACACCCTCACCGCGTACGGCGACGGGCGCCGATCGCTGGTGGTGGCTGGCGTGGGTACCACGGTGCTCGCCGTCTGGTGGCTGGTCGCCGCGGCCGACATCGAGCCCCGCGCCGCCATCGGCTGGGTGTTCTTCCGGATCGGCGCATCGGTCATGAGCGCAGCCCTCGGCGAGTCCGTCCGGTCTCGACGGGTCATCGCCGCCGAGGCTCAGGCGCGCGCTGAGCTGGCGGAACGGACTCGCGAGGAGGAAGCACGGGCGCGGGTCGACGCCGAACGGCTCCGGATCGCGCGCGAGGTCCACGACACCGTCGCGCACGCCATAGCGATCATCAACGTCCAGTCCGGTGTCACCGCGCACGTGCTCGACAAGAAGCCGGAAGTGGCACGCGAGGCGCTGCAAGCCATCGAGCAGACCAGCTCTCGGGCACTGCGGGAGATGCGAGCCATCCTCGGGGTGCTCCGTGACGACACCGACGGGCGCGTGCCGTACCCAGGGCTCGAGCAGATCGACGACCTCACCGCCAAGGCACGCGACGCCGGACTCGACATCAAACTCGAGCAGACCTCGCCCGCGGCGCCGTTGCCGAGCGCGGTGGGCAGCGCCGCCTACCGAATCCTGCAGGAATCGATCACCAACGTGATCCGTCACGTCGGGCCGACCCGGGTGACGGTAGCGCTGCACCCAGGGATCGACGCCTTGGAGATCCGCGTGACCGATGAGGGGCGCCACGCCCGCCCAGCCGGCGACCCCGCCGGCCCGCACCTACCGGCCCAACAGCCGACCGGCACCGGCAGCTCGGCCAAGCCCGGCCGCGGCATCCTCGGCATGCGCGAACGCTGCCAACTGCTGGGCGGCGAACTCGAGGCAAAGCCGACTCCGGGCGGAGGGTTCGAAGTCATGGCCCGGCTGCCCCTCGCGCCGACCGGGTCACGCCTATGAACGCAGCAGCCACGTCACCGTCAACCAACGCTCCGATCAAGGTGCTGCTCGCCGACGACGAGGGTCTCGTCCGGTCCGGATTCAAGGTCCTGCTCGACCTCGAGGACGACATCATGGTGGTGGGAGAAGCCACCAACGGCGCCGAAGCCGTCGAGCGGGCCCGCGCCACCCGCCCCGACGTCGTCCTCATGGACATCCGCATGCCAAAGCTGGACGGGATTCAAGCCACCACCCAGATCACCGGGACGCGCGGGTTGGAGCAGGTCCGAGTCCTCATCCTCACCACCTACGACACCGACGAGTACGTCTTCGAGGCCTTGGAAGCCGGCGCCAGCGGCTTCCTGCTCAAAGACGCCGGACCGGCCGAACTCCTGCACGCCATCCGGGTGGTCGCTGCCGGAGACGCGCTGCTCGCACCCCGGATCACCCGACGGCTCATCGGCCAGTTCACCGCGCAACGAAGCGCTGCCCAGGCCGCGGAGGACCGGCTCGCGGTGCTGACCCAGCGCGAGCGCGAAGTGCTGGCCCTCGTGGGACAGGGCCTGAGCAACAACGAGATCGGCACCGAGTTGTTCCTCAGCCCGGCCACCGCCCGCACCCATGTCAGCCACGCGATGGCGAAACTGGGTGCGCGCGACCGCGCGCAACTGGTCGTCATCGCCTACCAGACCGGACTGGTCAGCCCCAACATGGCATGAACGCGTACCGCGCCACGACGCAGCCCGCATCGATCGGCCGACCGGACGCCCGCCACGGAAACCCGGAACCGCTCGCCCGCTACGGCACAAGCGCGCGTATGCCAGAGCACGGTCAATCCAGCGCCGAGCGCTCGCCGGCTGCCCCTCGTCGCTTCCCGGTCGAGGGTGGTGGCTCGGGTGCCGGCGGGGCGAGGGCGGCGAGCAGGCCCGGCGCGGCGAGCCGCTGATAGATGCTGGCGAGGGCGGCGGGTCCGGGCCGGAAATCCTGGTCGACCCACCAGGTGAGCAGGCCGAGGGCTGCGGAGGTGTAGAACGCGGCGGCGACGTCAACCGGTAGATCGCTGCGGGCGGCCTCGATGTGCGGGCGCAGATGGTCGCGGAGCAGATCGCTGACGAGCCGGTGCAGGTGGCGCTGCACGACGCTGCCGCCGCGCCGGCCGCACAGCGCGCGGTAGAGATCCCGGTGACAGTACGCGTGGGCGAAGATCACGCCGGTCGGGCTGGTCGGATGGGGTGGCACACCGGGGCTGAGGGCGTCGAGGTCGCGCCGCAGATCGGTGCGCAGGTCGTCGAAGCCGGCCAACAGCAGGTCATCCTTGTCGCGGTAGTGGGTGTAGAAGGTGGAGCGCCCCACGTCGGCGCGGTCGAGGATGTCCTGCACAGTGATCCGGTCGTAGCCCTTCTCGGGGATCAGGGCGACGAGCGCCTCGCGAAGAAGGCGCTGGCTGCGCCGTACCCGGCGATCCTGTCCCGGCATCTCGCATCCTCACTTCCCGAACAGTTGTCGGCGGATGTCCGGTAACGGATCGTGGCCCTCTTCTGGTCGTTGAACCGGCTCGCCGCCCGTGACCATACTCGAACATGCTGTTCGACATCGTACGAGTGTTCGGCCATGGCCGGCAGCTCCGGCCAGGTCAGCGGTAGGGAGACGCCCGATGTACCTGCCCCCACGATCTCGTCGTCTGCTGCTGGCCGCCCACATCATCGTCACGGTGGGTGCACTGGGCGCCGACGCGGCACTCCTGGCGCTGGCGATGTCCGGCTTGAGCGACACCGACCCACGCACGGCGTACCCGGCGGCGTACCTCCTCGGCCGGTGGCTGGTCGCGCCGTTGGCCGTGGGCAGCCTGCTGACCGGCCTCGCACTGGCGGCCGCCGGGCCGTGGCGGCCACTGCGGCACGGCTGGGTCACCGTCAAGCTCACACTCGCGGCGGCACTCGCCGCGGCCGCCCTTGCCCTGCTCGTACCCCGGCTCGGGCACGCCGCCGCAGCGGCGGTCGGGTCATCACCGGCGGGCGTCCCCCGAGGCGAGCGGGTCGTGGCGGTGGCGGCACCGGCGGCGGCACTGCTGGTCCTCGGGATCAACGTGGTCCTCGGAGTCTTCAAGCCGGGCCGGCGGCGGCCCGCTCAGGCGGCAAATGAGGAGGTGGCACATGCAGCCGATCGTCAACATTGAGCAGGCACAGGCGTGGAACGGACCAGAAGGTAGGCACTGGGCCGACCACGCCGCCCAGTGGGACGCCGTCAGCGCAGAGCTCAACAAACCGCTCCTGGCAGCGGCCGGGATCAAGTCGGACGACCGGGTGCTGGACCTCGGCTGCGGCAACGGCCAGACAACCCGCCTGGCCGCCCGGCGCGCCCGGGACGGATACGCGCTCGGCGTCGACCTGTCCGGTCCGATGCTGCAGACCGCGCGGGGCCACGCCGCCGGCGAAGGGCTGACCAACGTCCGGTTCGAGCAGGGCGACGTGCAGGTGCACCCGTTCCCGCCCGGCGAGTTCGATGTCGTCCTCAGCCGAGGCGGGCTGACCTTCTTCACCGACCCCGTGGCGGCCTTCACCAACATCGCGCACGCGCTGCGACCCGGCGGGCGCCTGGCGTTCACCTGCGCGCGAGCCGTCGACGAACAGCAG
The DNA here is from genome assembly GCF_042869115.1 of Micromonospora sp. NPDC007230. NCBI lineage: Bacteria > Bacillati > Actinomycetota > Actinomycetes > Micromonosporales > Micromonosporaceae > Micromonospora > Micromonospora sp. NPDC007230. The sequence goes on from NZ_JBIAFE010000009.1 coordinate 100,687, forward strand.
TGGTTCACCGTATTCATGACCGCACTCGTCGGCCGCGTCCCGCACACCGACCCGAGGGCGGCGTACGAGCCGGGCATGTTCTCCCTGGCCGACCCGCAACGCATCGACGAACTGCTGACCACGGCCGGCTTCCGCGACGTCACCATCACCGGCCTCGATCCCGCCATGACCTACGGACACGACGCCGCAAACGCCGCCCAACTCGTGCTCGGCACCGGACCGGCACGCGCACTGCTCGACAACAGCGAACGGCACGCCGCCACCCGAGCGCGGATCGCGCTCACCACCGCACTGAGCACCTACGAGCACCCCGACGGCGTCCAGCTAACGGGCGCATTCTGGCTCGTCACCGCCGCAACGGAAACAGATGATCAGCAATTCGTGCACTGAGCGCAACGCCTCAGCCGCTCCGAAGCGGCTCTGCGACCCCTTGAGCCGGCGTTGCGGGCAGGCCAGGGACCCGCCCGGTGTGCTCGCGCCGCATCCCCACCAGGCGACGGCAACCAAGACGCCCCTCCGCGCCGACTTCGCTGCTGTCACCCGGCCATTGGCTCTACTCGGCCCGCCACGAGGCCCTGGATGAGTTGGCGCGAGCATGAACCTCGCATGATCTTCATCTGCCGAACGACGTGACCAGCGCTCGTATAATCAGGGTCAGGACGCTCCCGGTCCTGCTGGCTGTCTGGCTTGCCTTGGCCTGGGTGCTGATGTCTCGCAGGGGGCTCGCGAGGAGCGTGCGGCAATACTCGCGTTACTCCCTGGTCGGTGTGCTGGTCGCCGCCCTCGCGGCTATATCTGTACTCGACGTTTGGCAGTCGTTCGACGAATTCGGTCCATCGTGGCGGGCGGCGACGGGACACGGCGTGGAGGGGGAGTTCACACCCGAGCGGGTGGATGCTATCGGGCGAGGTGGCCGTCATCAGGAGTGGCGGGGGACATTCGTAAGCACAGATCAGAGGATCATCCGTCGCGGTGTGGCCCTTGATACCCCGCCTGATCGGATGCGGATCGGCCTGGCCGTGCCTGCGCGCGATACAGGAGCGCGAAGGGTTGTCTACGGTAAAGGGACACCCCTCGCTCCAGTGAAGAGCTTGGCCGTGCTGGTGCTGGTGGCCTTTGGATGGGGGCTGGCGGGTTGGTGGCTGATGAGAAGGTTGCGCCGGCTGCGACGGTCAGGTGGGCGAGGTGAGGCCAGGGCCTTCGCAAGGTGGAATATGACCGGATAGACGGTCTTCACGTGGCCACGCCGGTTCCGGGGTTACCTGGAAGAGCGCGGTCTTCTGGTGCTGGCGATCGCGGCCGCGGCGGTGGCTGCCGGGCAGAGCACGGTCACCGAGATCGCCGAGTGTGCCCCGGACCTGCCCGATGCAGTGCTGGCCCGGTTGGGTGCGGCCCGGCGGCAATGCGCCCCACCGGGACCCGTCATGCCGGGTCCGCGGCCCGCAGCCGTGGCCACCGCTGCTCGGTCCAGGCCCGCAACAGCCACTCCAACGGTCCGTACCGGAACCGGGCCATCCACGCCGCGCTGGCGGCGAGCTGCACACAGTAGATCGCGACCGCGATGAGTACGACGACCGAGGGTGCGACGGCACCGGCGAGGCCCAGCCCGACGCCGGTGAAGACCAGCACGCAGAGCAGCGACTGACCCAGGTAGTTCGACAGGGACATTCGTCCGGCCGGCGCGAGTACGGCGACGACCCGCCGCCCCCGGTCGGTCTGGAAGAACTGGAGCAGGGTGGCGGCGTACGCGGCCGCGAGCAGCGGCGCGGTGAGCACGCCCGCCGTCAGCCCGGTCAGGTTGGCGGTGCCCCCGCCCGATGCGAAGATCACCGCACCGGCCAGGCCGATCGGATAGCCCAGCTGCTGCACCCGGCGCAGGAGCTGCCGGTTCCCGACGACGTCGGTGAGTAGCTGGCGCCGCCCGGCCACGTAACCGAAGAGGAAGGCCGAGAGGGCGAGCGGCCCCTGCACGAGGAGCGTGCCGAACATCGCCGGCAGCTGGCGTACGTGCTCGGTGATCACCGAGCCGATCCCGCCCTGTAGTGCCTCGGTGGACCGCTGCCCCGCCGCGAGTGCAGTCGCCGGATCGGTGACCAGTTGGGTCCCGCCCGCGGCGGCGAGCGCGAGGATGAAGCCGATCCCGCCGGTCAGCAGTACGGCGGCGCGAAGCGCGGTCCCGACGCTGACTCGCCGCATGGCGAGCAGGACCAGACCGAGCAATGCGTACGTGGTCAGGATGTCGCCCTGGAACAGCAGCACCGCGTGCAGGATGCCGAACACGAAGAGCCCGGCCAGCCGTCGCCGGAACCGTGGGGCGAGATCGACGCCGCGCCGTGCGGCGGAATCGAGCTGGAGCGTGAAGCTGTAGCCGAACAGAAAGGAGAAAAGCAGGTACGCCTTCATCGCGAGGAGCAGCTCGACCAGCCACCGGACCGCCTGGTCGCCCCACGAGTCGTGCGCGGGATCCGGAACCAGATGGAAGGAATAGCCGGAGGCGAAGAAGGCGATGTTGACGACCAGGATGAGGAGAAGCGCCACGGCGCGCAACGCGTCGACGTCGACGATCCGGGAGATCGTCCCGGACGACGCTCGATTCCCGACGGGCGGGTCTTCGATGGAGAAATTCACGTGACCACCTCCGGAACGGACAGGAATCGTGTTCGTTGGCTTTCCTGCGACCCTATGAAGCGGTCTGTCCATACGACAGCCGGTGAGGGTGAAGATTGCCGGTGGTGCAGGCCCTACCCGAGCGGTGGGACAGGCCCTACCCCAGGGCTCTCGCGGGGTAGTTGGTGGCCGGCCTGCTTGGTCTGGACCAGCCAGCGGGCGTGCTCGCGCTGGGTGTGTAACGCGTCCGCGGTGACCACGGCAGCGGTCACGTCCATGGTGGTCAACAGCGGTACGTGGAGGTCGGCTTTTGTCGCCGCGCCAACAACGCGCGGTCGTTCGGAAGCTTGACACGCGTGACGGCCGCTGGAAGAGGATGGGCAATGACGTCAGGCCTCTCGACGCCCCCCGCCATCCCCGCCGGCACACTCGCCGACGGCTCACAACCCGTGCTCACCGCCACCGGAGGCCTGCTGCTGCGGCCCTGGGAGCCGACCGACGCCCCAGTCTTCTTCGCCGCCTATCGCGACCCCGAGATCCAGCGTTGGCACACCCGCCAACCCGTATCCGAGGATCAGGTCGGTGAATGGTTCGACCAGCATCGCCAGGACTGGGCGCACGAGAAGGGTGCGCATTGGGCGGTGACTCACAGTGGCGGTGAGGTGCTGGGGCGCATCGCGATGCGCGGAATAGATCTCGATGACGGTATCGCTGAATGCGCATACTGGGTACTCCCGGCCGCCCGCGGCGCAGGCGTGGCCTCCCGCGCGCTCACGGCCGCGAGCGTCTGGGCCCTTGGCGAGGCGGGCTTCCACCGCTTGGAGTTGGATCACTCGACCTTCAACAGGGCCTCCTGCCGGGTTGCCGCCAAATCCGGCTTCCTTCTGGAAGGCACCAAGCGGAGCGGCGCCGTCCACTCTGACGGTCGACACGACATGCACCTGCACGCCCGCATCCGGGACGATGCGCCACTCACCTGATTTCAGTTCAGACCAGCATTGATCGACGCCCGCCAGATCAGCAGGCTCCGCCATGCGGCCACAGGTGCCAGCGGCAGTGGCGCTCGTTGGCCTACGATCTGCCGGTGATGGCGGTGGCTGGTACGTACCGGAGAGGTGCCCCGCTCGGTGGCGAGGCGGCCGCCGCAGGCGGGTCGAACGTCGCGGATTCTGCCGGTGACGTCCGCCGAGCAGTCCCGGAAGTCGTCCGGCGTCGGCTGTCACCGTTCGACGCGGGCGGTGACCTCTGCTCCTGGTTGGCCACCGCGCTGATCGTCGCCATTGCCGCCGCGCCGCGTCTGCTCAACCTGAGCAGCCCAAAGGGCAAGATCTTCGACGAGCTCTACTACGCCACCGAGGCACACCACCTGCTGCTGCGCGGCTTCGAGTGGGACGAGAAGAACAACGTCGCCGCAAACGTCGTCCACCCGCCGCTCGGGAAGTGGATGATCGGGCTCGGTGAGCTGGTGTTCGGCTATAACGAGACGGGTTGGCGCGTCTCCGCCGCGGTCGTCGGGACCCTGTCGGTGCTGATCCTCGTACGCGTGGCGCGGCGGATGTTCCAATCCACCGTGCTGGGCTGCGCGGCGGGTCTGCTGATGGCGCTGGACGGCATGCATCTGGTGTTGTCCCGGGTGGCGCTGCTCGACATCTTTCTGATGTTCTTCATCCTCGCGGCGTTCGGTACTCTGCTCCTCGACCGCGACGCCCGCCGACGGCGCTGGCTGACGGCGCTCGAAGCCGGCCTCGACCCTTCCGCGCCGGGGCCGGCCGGCCGCCTGCCGTTTGCGGTGCCGTGGTGGCGCCTGGCCACCTTCGTTCTGCTCGGCTGCGCCTGCGCGGTCAAGTGGAGCGGCATCTGGTACGTGCTCGCCTTCGCCGCGCTGATGCTCTACTGGGAGATGCAGGCACGCCGCTCCGCGGGCGTACGCCGCCCGTGGCGGGACGCTCTGGTCAGAGAGATCGGCTGGCTGGCGATCGGCGGCACGCTTCTCCTCGTCGTGTACCTGGCGAGCTGGTCGGGCTGGTTGTCAACCGACGGGGGACACTTCCGGCACTGGTTGCGCGACGCCGGCCACGACGAGTTGCCGATCGTGGGCGCGCTGCAGAACCTCTGGCACTACCACGTGGAGGCGTTACGGTTCCACACCACGCTGGAGAAGTCGCATCCGTACCAGTCCTGGCCGTGGCAGTGGCTGCTGCTCGGGCGACCGGTCGCGTTCGACTGGTGGTGTGGCGGCGCACCATGCGCCGGGTCAGCCCCCACAAGGGAGGTCCTGCTGTTGGGCACGCCGCTGCTGTGGTGGTCGTTCATCCCGGCGCTGGGCGCACTGACCTGGTTCGGCATCGCGCGACGGGACTGGCGGGTCGGCCCCATCTGGCTCGGCATCCTCGCCGGACTGCTGCCCTGGTTCTACTTCGCCGTCGCCGACCACCGGACGATGTTCTATTTCTACGCCCTTCCCGCGGAGCCGTTCCTGGTCCTCGCCGTCGTCTACGTCCTCGGTATGGTCATGACTCCGCCTCGCCCATCGGCTACCACCGGCAACGCGCCGTCCGGACCTGACCGGCGTCCGATCGGCGTCATCGTCGCAGCGGCCTACGTGCTACTGGTTGCGGCTTGCTTTGCGTACTTCTATCCGATCTACGTCGGCAAGGTTCTGCCGTACACCGACTGGGCCGCCCGGATGTGGTTGGGCAACCGCTGGATCTAGTGCCGCGTCAGGCAACGTTTGCGACGTTCGTCGTTGACCCTGAGCCGGCGGTAGGGCGGCGTGGCACCGTGCATCGAAGTCGAGCGTTATGGGCGCCGTCCGGTTGCGAACCTGAACGCCCCGAGCGCCGAATCGGTCGCGCGCTCGGTCTGCGGTCTGGTTCGCATCACGACGGTGTTGAGTAGGTGCGATCGGGGCGCCGATGAGAAATGGCGTCGTCAGTCGTCTAAATATGGACCGGTGAACGCGGGGCGCGCATCAAGGGAGAGCAACGAGATGAGACCACTTCGATACTCGATCAACGTCACGCTCGACGGCTGCTGCCATCACGAGGCAGGGCTCCCGCCGGACGAGGAGTCGATGCGCCACTGGACCGCTGAGATGGAACGAGCCGATGCCCTGCTGTTCGGCCGGGTGACCTACGAGATGATGGAGTCGGCGTGGCGGAAGCCGGCCACGGGCACGTGGCCTGACTGGATGAATGAGTGGCAGATCCCGTTCGCCGAGACCATCGACCGGGCGAAGAAGTACGTCGTGTCGAGCACGCTGAGCGGGGTCGATTGGAATGCCGAGCTGGTGCGAGGCGACTTGGGGCAAGCGGTTCAGCGGCTCAAGCAGGAGCCAGGCGAGGGCCTGTGGGTGGGCGGCGTGACGCTCCCCCTGGCGTTGGCAGATCTGGGACTGATCGACGAGTACGAGTTCCTTGTGCAGCCGGTCCTTGCCGGACACGGGCCGACGTTGCTCGCCGGTCTGCGCGAGCGCATCCAGCTCGAGCTCGTGGACCGCCATGCGTTCCGGTCGGGGGCGATCGCCCTGCGATACCGAGCCACGCGAGCTCCGGCTTGACGTGATTTGTCCTGGCACGTTGGTCGCTGCCTCGCGACGGAACGACGGCTCGGGGTCGCGTTGCCCCGCGCTGGCCGTGCCCCGAACGCGCGGACATATCGACAGGGGACATCGCCCCGAGGTGCCGGTAGCGGACAGGGCAAACGTTGCCTGACGTGGCACTAGATAACCGGATGCACCGTCGGCGGAAGCCTTATGCCCAGTCCGCCGGCACAGCCCGCCAGGGCCGACCCGTCCACGGTCGGCCCTGGCGCCGCTGCACGCTGACCGCTCCCGGACGACGCCGCATCTGATCCACGCGGCGCGCCGCCGACCCACCGGAGGCCGGCTCAGGAACAGCGGCCGACAGCGAGCAGGTGCAGTTGCTGTTGTCCGCGCCTGTCGCACCGTGAGTGGGCACCGTGCACGGTCGGCAGAGGAACTTGAGCATCGTGCACGGTTGGCCCGAGAGGATGCCGCGTCATAACGTGCTCCCTGTCCGATGAAAGCTTGAACCAGATTCAGCGAGGATGCAGTCCTTGAGACAATGACGACGGCTCTGAACTGACTGTAAGTGTTTGTGCGTTGCCAGGCCGACGTCGAGGTCGGAAACGCGGAAGGCGAATGCGACACGGCGTCCGCGGACCCGCACCACACGTCCGTCTGCGTCAAATGCGACGGTGGCTACCTCTACGTCAAGGACAACCAGGCTGACGGCGCATCTTGACGAATTCAAATATCGCCGTGCGTTGAATCTGGGCATGTCTAATAGGGACGCCAAGAGAGGGCCGGCTTCCCCTTGGAGTTCGCTGCCTGGCCATAAGGGCCGGGCTGGAGTAGTAAGAGTAAGGAGCACCATGTCCGTGAAAAACTGGTTCACCCCGTCCACCCCCGGACGCAGAGCCGTATCTCGTGTCGCAGTGGGCACCGTTGCCGTCAGCACCGCCGTTTTCGGCTTGCAGTCACCGAGCTGGGCCGACGAGAACTACCTCGACCACTGCACTGATTACGGCGTTAGGTGCCAGACTGGAGTCCAGGTAGGCGAGCCTACGGTCGCGGACCAGTGCGGGACGGACGAAACCTACCTCACGGCTGTCTGCGTCGTAGAACACGGCGACATCGTCTATGTGAGGGATGGCAGGGTAGACGGCCATTCGGGACTTGCGCGAATCGATGCCGGCGCGGGTGTGGCTTGGCGGTATTGCCGTAACCCCCACGGAGGCGGTACGTGGGCCAAGTGCAACTTTGACTGGGCGGAAGACTACGTGACGAACGTCTACGGTGGTGTCCGTAAGAGCAATTCCGATTACCCCATCTACTGGTTGTTCAAGTTCTCCGGCTGAGCGGGCGATCGTCAGGACGTCCGGTGTGAATGGTGACCACGACTCGCGGTGGGCATGGCTGGCATCTGGTCAACTTGATCCAGCCGTGGTCGCCCTAATCTAGTTCCTGCCTGATCCCGGGCGCTCGTGCTGGTGCTGGAGATCCACTGGCCGTATGCTCCGTGCGTGTCACAGCCAGGGTCCCGTCTCGTCGCGGCGCGGTTGCTCGTGGTCGGGCAGCTGTCGATGGTGGCGCTCTATCTGGCGGGCGTGGTCGTCCCGTACCTGCTGACGTTCACCCTCGAGGGGATCGGTCACTGCTCGACGACCGGATGCCAGGCGCCCGGCGACGTGTTCAGCGGGCCGATGTTGGCGCTGCTGGTTCCCGCCATGATCATCACAATTCTGGGGCCGATGGCTGCGGTCCTCTTGCTGCTGATGTCGTTCACCTCGTTGGCCAGGCGGCGTCGGGAGATGTCCGCCGTGCTGCGGCGGTCGCTGTTCGGGGCAGCCGGTCTCACGTTGGCCTTCTTGGTCTTCACGCTGCTGCCGCCGGGCCGACTGCTGCTGAGCTGGGTGGTGGACTGATGACGAAGGGACTGTGGCGGGCGCAGCTGGCTCTGGTGTGGGCTTTCGGGCTCGCGGTGTTCTTCTTCCTCTTCGGGCTGCTGGGCGGGCCGCACGGCGGAAACAGCAACGGCGTGTACGACATGGTGTACGGACCGCTCCCTGAGGGGGTGTCGGTGCGTGGCTCACTGGCCTTTCCGCCCGCCTGGTTCACCTTGCTCGCCACGGCGGTGGCCTGGCTGGCCCCGCTCATCGCGGCGTTTCTCGCCTGGCAGGGCCGGCGTGCGCTGAAGGGCGACGGCGAGCAGGGTCTGCGGGACCGGATACAGGCCGGCACCGTCGCCGCCTTCGTCATCGTGGTGTCCTACCTGACGCCGATCGGCTGGACGCTGGTCTACGGGCTGACCCGCTGGACGATCATGAACATCTGGGGCGAGGGACCGGACGCGGCGCAACTGGGGTCTTGAGCGGGCGGCACCTCGCCGACGAAGATTGCCGAGCGCAAGACCCGCAGCTCAACCCATTCTGAAATGATCAGTAAGGCAGCGGGACGACGTAGGAGTCGACCCGGGCGATGAGCCCGCCGCGGAACGTGAACAGATCGTTGAAGGCGAAGCGGAACGGCCCATGGTCGACGCTGACGCCGCGGCCCTCGCCTATGGCGACGACGACTCGACCGTCCTCGTAGACACGCTGAACGTCGAGCTCGGGGCTTCCGGTGAACGCCGGATTCTCGATCTCGCCGTCGAACTCTGCCTTGCCGCGGGTGGTTCGGTGGCCGTGGATGACCCACTCGACGTCGTCGGTAAGGGTCGCGAGGATGCGTGGGTGGTCGCTCGCCCGGAATCCGTCGAAGTACTCTGCGACGAGGTCGCGCTGGGTCGTTTGCGTCACGGCGTTCTCCGTCCTTGTGTGGGCTCGTGGTGCTGCAGGTGTGCGGCAAGGGCGTCGAGGATCGAGGCGAGCCCGTCGACGGCGTGCGCCGTCCGGAGCTCAGGGGGAAGGCGCCGCTGATGGACCGTGAGGTCCGTGCCATCGCCGGCGGGTTGGACGGTGACGGTCGTGCGGAGGCCGGTGACAGACTCGTCGAACACCAGTTCGCGCGGTGCGGTGACGCTCACGTAGACGAACCGCAGCCGGCGGGTCCGCCCGTCCGGCGCGCGTGTGTCAAGCGCGAACTCTCCGCCGGGACGCAGATCGACGCTTACCGACTCAGGCGGCACGGTGGCGTGCGAACCTCCCCAGAACGCCGCGATGCTTGCCGGCGAGGTGAAGGCGGCCCAGACACGTTCGGGTTCCGCCTGGAGGTGGCGCTGGGCGATCAGTTCGTCGCCGTGAAGCTCGGCGCTGGTCAACGAGCCGCTCCCTCGTCGGTGAGATGCCGCTCGAGGGCGTCGAGCCGATCGTTCCACGCGCGGCGCTGGTCGTCGATCCACGTGCCGAGCAGCGAAAGCTGATCGACCCTGAGCCGGCAGGGGCGCCTGGTGCCCTCGCGTCGCTGCTCGACCAGGCCGCACCGCCGCAGGACGCCGACGTGGTGGGAGATCGCCTGTGGGGTCAGGTCGAACGGTGCAGCAAGCTCTCCCACCGTGGCATCGCCTCCGGCGAGACGAGTCACCAGGGCGCGACGGACGGGGTCGCCGAGAGCGGCGAAGGCCAAATCCAGGTCCGGACCAGGGGCCACGAGTGCAGGAGCCATGGCCCCACCCTAGTGCAAACCATCATTTGCGCAAGCAACTGTTTGCGGATGTCGCGCCTGCGGGTGCCGTGTGCGGGCTCCCAGCAGCGATGTCGCCGTGCGGTCGTGGCGCGGTCAGAGCGTCGCGACGAGCCGGAACCGTTCCAGCACAGCTGGCGTGTCGTCGTCCACGGTGAAGTCCGGATCGCCCAGCCACCCTCGGTAGTCCGTTCCGTGCCAGTAGTCCTCGTGGCCAGCCCGCCAGGCGGCGACCGAGTCGTGCCCCTCGCCCTCGTTTCGGGCGTGGTCAAGGTCGACGTCGCCCAGCCGGCTGACTCTCACCTCGGTCAGTTCGATCACGGCCACCCGGCGACCGGCAGAATCGACCACCGCCGCCCGGGCACCGACGACCGGTAGTGGCTCGCCTTCGATCTCGTAGTCCTGGAGCAGGCCGGTCGTGGTGGTCTTGGTCCCATCGAGCACTGCAGCGACCAGCTTGTCGCGCAGCAGACCAGGGAAGGCGAACTCGAACCTGGGTAGATCTGCGGTCATCGGGGGAGACTAACGAGAGAGCATTGTCGTCTGCGAGCCGATTGTGTGGCCCTTACGAGCAGTGTGGATGCTGCGGATCGACTCGTCGCGGCCAGCCGTCGTGGCATGGCTGGACCATGACATCCTCGATCTCCGGCGATTCGGACTCCTGACCTGCCTGGGCTCGACCGCCTGGGCGTACGCCATCCCGGCACCCTGACCGACAAGGTCATCTTCCGTCGGTGGCCGGCCGACGGGCCCAGCATCGAGGCCGCACTCGAAAGGCACAATCTGCGGCTGGGTGACGCTGGCCCCGCGCGGTGAGCCAACTGGGCCCACGGCGTACAGATCTGTGCTGATCGCGTGGTCGCGCCGAGGCGAGTGCGCCCCTCGACGTGAAGGCTACCCACAGCGCTCGTTGACGAACGAGTCGCGTGAGACCACCTTGGAACGCTTGCGGTCAATCGCTGCTAGGACCTCACCGGTGCCGATCTGAGGCAGATTGTCCGTGGTGAAGGTGACCGCCGGTGCCCTCGCGCCTTCAGGGCCGCTTTCCCACGAGTCGAGTGGTGTAACGGTGCCCAGGTTCGATGGATGTCAACGGTATGACCCTGAAACTGTCCAGGCCGGTCCCGATGACGTGCTCCTCGTTGGAGGTGACCTCCCAGCCCGGGCGCGCCTTACCAAGCAACTCCACCTCGACCTCGTCAACCCGGTTCGGCGCCGTGACCGTGACAGACCACAAGTGCAAGTCACCGTCCATGGTGTCCTCGTTGAGGAACAAGTCGATGCTGACTGTTGATCGTCCGCAGACGGCGATGACCGCCGTCGGCCGCCCTCCGATCACGGCCAGGGCCGCGTATTGCGCTGGACTCGGACCGAGGTAGCAGGCGCCCAGCGACATCCATGCCATGAACGCGGCTACCGCCACGGCGAGCGAACGCCTCATGGTGGAATCCTCGGGGACCGCCATTACGTACCCATCACGGGCTGGCATCAGTGCGCTCACTCTGCGGCCTACGAGCAGCCACAAGAGCCGGTCCAGGAATAGCCGCCGACGGGGACGTCCCTGGCGCGTGACGGGCGCCGGGTGCTCCTCACAGTCTGACGAGATGCCAGGTGGATTTCAGGACGTCATAGACCGCGGCGCGATCGACCTGACGCGGCAGCTGCCGGGAAAGCCGCCACGGCTCGGACGCGGCGGAGAGGTTCACGGTAACCGTACGTGAGGAGGCTGCACCCAGCTTCCCGATCCAATGTGGGCTGTCCGCGATCAGGGCTTCGACGAGACTATCGGCTGGTTCTGACACCTCCACGGGCTCGGCCTCGGCCAGGGCAGAGCCAACCAGCAGAGCCAGCAGGCGCCGCATGATGGCCAGGCAAACTCCTTGATCAGTTGATTCCACCCAGGCATAACAATCGTCGTGTCCGGAATACCAGAGCGAGCATCCAGGAAGCGTCGGCAAGATCGGCTGACCCTGCCCGGCTGTTCCGATGGCGAGCGCGATCTCGTCCAGCTGCTCCGCGCGCGGCATGCCGGAAAGGCCGACCAGCGTCAACTCGTACGGTGACCAGCCGTGCAGGAAACCGGGCAGGTCCTGGCGCCGCATCACCAAGGCCTCATCGCTGAGACCGACAACGCCGCCAGCCAGCGAACCGAAGCCGTGAACCGAGCAGGTGACGCCCTGCGCTGCCGCTATCCGCGATGGCTGCCACTGCACATACTTCTCGTCCAGGAAGCTGTTGGTGGCGACGTCCACGACGACGACGGTGTCCTGCGCGGCGCTGACGAGGACATCAGCGAGTTCCGACGCTTGCACCGCCGTCGCGGCGACCACCCAGCAGCCCGCGATCTCGCGAACGCTGAAGCTCAGCGGAAACGGTGCGCCGTCGAGGCCGACTGCGTTGACCGAGAACGCGCCGTCAGGCCCAACGCAAACCACGATTCCCCCTCCGCGCAGCGCGACAATGCGTCACCTGAAAGAGATCATCACACTGTCCCGACGGACACATCAGGTCCCAGGGCACGCGTCGGCTCGCCTGAAACGCCGAGCGACATGATGAAGGCAGGTCCCGGCCGTGAAGGCCGCCAGCCGGCCGCCAGGCCCGGCTGATGCAGGCAGCCACCGTTCGCGGCAGCACCAGATAAGCACTATCGGTTAGCGACTTGCTCGATCACTTGCTCAGGTGCATGGATCTGTCGCTGCTCATCGCCTAATAAGCGTGGACGCCGTAGGCGATGTCCATCACCATAGCTGGGTGATCCTGCTGGTTCCCGCCGACGTGCTGCACCCGCGCCGGGCGGACCCGCACTTCGCCGCCGAGGCGGACGCGGCACGAGCGGCCGGCGTGGACGTGGCCGTGGTCGACCATGACGCGCTGGCTCGCCTCGACGGCACGGAGCGGGCCGTTGCCCGCGTGACCAGCGGTGGTGAGGCGGTCTATCGCGGCTGGATGCTGACCAGCGCGCAATACGCCGCGTTCGCCGAAGCGTTGGCGCTGCGCGGAGTGGTCCTACGCACCGGTCCGCAGCAGTACCGGCGGGCACACGAACTGCCCGGCTGGTACCCATGCCTGCAGGCAGTGACGCCAGCCTCGACGTGGACGGAAGGCGACGACCGCGCCGCCTTCGACGAGGCCTGCAGCGGTTTGGGCGCCGGCCCGGCCGTGCTGCGTGACCACACCAAGTCGATGAAGCACCACTGGAATGAAGCGATGTTCATCCCTGACGTTGACGACCGAGCGGCAGCGTGGGCGGTAGCCGACCGGTTCCGCCAACTCCGTGAGGATGACTTCGCAGGCGGGTTCGTGTTGCGCCGCTTTGAGCACTTCACCGGCGCCGAGGTACGCACCTGGTGGATCAACGGCGCCTGCCGGCTGATCGGCCCACACCCGGACACCCCGAACGACTACCCACCCTCAGACATCGACGTCACCGATCTGGCACCGCGGGTGGCGGCGCTTCGGCTGCCATTCGTCACCGTGGACCTCGCGCTGCGCGCCGACGGCGTGTGGCGGGTTGTCGAGGTTGGCGACGGCCAGGTCAGCGACCGGCCAGGCGCCATCCCACCGCAGGCCCTGATCGCCGCGCTCATCACCGGATCGGCCGTTCAGTAGGGCTCTGGCAGGCTGTTCTCCGTGCCGGATAGTTTGCTCGATGATGAGGCCCTGGAATCGTCCGCGGTGGTGGCGAACTCGGCGATGAACCGGGAACGCCAACTCGCTGGCGTGAACAGCTACGCGCGGGAAATCGGGTTCAACCCACTCGAGTGGATCGTCGCCCGGATCCGGCAATCCCCACCCGGTCCGCCGCAGCAGACGACCGTCGGCTGGCTGGATCTGTGCTGCGGGACCGGGCGGTGCCTCCTACAGGCCGCAGACACCCTCGCCCGCGACGGGCTCGATCAGCTCGTCACGATCGTCGGCGTGGATCTCGTCGACTTCTTCGACCCCACGCCAATCCGGGGCACGGCGCTGCAACTGAACTGTGCCTCCATCACGTCCTGGTCGCCGCCGCGACGATTCGACCTCATCACCTGCGTCCACGGACTGCACTATGTCGGCGACAAACTCGCGGTGTTGACCCGCATCGCCAGCTGGCTCACCGACGACGGACAGTTCAGCGCCGATCTCGACCTGGACAGCATCCGCCTCGCCGATGGCCGGCCCGCAGGGCGAAGACTCGCCACCGCACTGCGCGGGGCAGGCTTCACCGTCGACACCCGCCGTCGGCGGATCAGGCGAAACGGACCCGGCGTCGTGTCGTTGCCATACACGTATCTCGGCGCCGACGACCACGCTGGCCCCAATTACACCGGCCAGCCCGCGGTCAACTCCTACTACACCGAATACACCGGCCTTCGGTGATCAGTAGCCGCCGACGAGATGCCCACTGACATGCCGCCGTAGGCACTGGGCCGCCGAAGGCGTATCACAGGTTGCTGCCCCGGCGCACTCATGCCGCCCCGAGCCAGCGGCTGTGGATGGCCTTGTAGCGGACCGGGTCGATAGCGGCCGGGTCGTCGAGGAGGGTGACCAACTGCGCGCCGTTGGGAAGCCGGCGCGTGCGGACGGCGACCTCGGGCAGTGGTGGCGGTGGCAGACGACGGTCGGGCCCGAGGTAGGTCCACCAGCCGAGCTCAGCCGGCCAACCACCGGTCGGATGCGGGGCGTCGTGGATGCCCCATTCCCAGATCTGATCACTCGACCACTCGTCGAGGACGCGGCCGACGTCGGCGTTCAGACGCTGCGCGACATCAAGCCACAGGCCGGTCAGGCGGCCGTGTAGCTCGCGGAAGTTGTCCGCCTCGGGCGCCGGGCGGCGATGGCAGAAGCATGCGTCCAGAGCCCAGAGGAGGCGCCCGTCTTCCCAGTTGACGAAGATGTCGATGTCGCCGTTCGTCCAGAACTGGCCGTGCTCGGCGCCCGTCGCCATTGCGGCGAGCGCCGTGTCGAGGTCGTCGACCGTGCGTAGGTCGGCGTCGGGATTGGTGAACAGGTTGATCAGCCCGTCGGGGCGCTGCGGGCGCAGGTTCCGCTCGGCTGCCAGTGCGTACAACTGGCACAGGGCCGGCCCCGCCGCCACGGACACTTGCAGCTCCCAGATCCAGTCCGACCCCACGACCGCATGGTGCCGATCCGCCGCCATCCCGGGCAAGCCGGTTACAAGATCCGCTCATGCCGGCGTCCACCGCGCCAAGAACGGGCCCTGCTGGACAACATGTGCCGCACAGCGCCCACTACCGGACGTGAGGCGGCTGCTCGGCAACCGGTGTGTCAACGAGTCCGGCGTTGGTGCGGAACTGGAGCACGTCCATGGCCTGGGGGAGCGGGATCGGCGGGTCGGCTGATCGCATCGCGAGGAGACCAGGTATCACGCCACGACTGATCGCCGCATCGATTGCCCGCTGCATCTTCGGTGGAAGCGACTCCCAGGTGGCCTTGCCCGCACAGACGTGGCATGGCAGACCAACTCGTTCTGGAAGATCCGTGGCGCAGCGCCGGCCGCAGCCCGAGCAGCAGTAGTCGATCATGCGCTGGGAGCTCAGGCGGACGGGGGCGGGGTCTCCGCCGTGGACAGGGAGAGCCAGAAGAAGCCGTGACCGGCGAGGCCCAGGTCGTACTCGCCGGACTCCCGCACCGCGGGAAACTCGGCGCCGCCCATGAGCTCCCGTGGCCGACGGCCGGCGTGGGAGGGCAGGGTCAGTGTCGTCGTCTGCGGGTACCGGGAGAAGTTGAACAAGCACAACACCTCGTCGTCGGGCTCGCCGCGGAGGAAGGCGAGCACCGCCGGGTTGGTCGACCGGACGATGCGGCAGCCAGGGCGGGAGAACGCCGTCCAGGCGTGGCGAGTCTCGATCAGCTTTTCGATCACGTGCAGCAGGGAGGACCGTGAGCGGAGCTGGTTCTCCACGTTGACCGCCATGTAGCCGTAGATCGACTCATGGATCAGTGGCGCCGGCAGGTTCTCCGGCTGCGCCACGGAGAAGCCGCCGTTGCGGTCCGGTGCCCACTGCATCGGTGTGTTGACCGCCCGGTTGCCGGGCAGCGACAGGTTCTCGCCCATGCCGATCTCGTCGCCGTAGTAGATCACCGGAACGCCGGGCATCGACAGCAGCAACGCGAAGGCGAGTTCGAGCTGGCCCCGATCGTCGTTGAGCAGGCTGGCCGTCCGCCTCCGGATGCCGGTCGCGCCGCGCATGCGGGCCAGCGGCGCGTACGTGTGCAGCAGTTCGTCGCGTTCCCGCTCGGGCAGCAGACCCAGCGACATCTCGTCGCCGTTGCGGAGGAACACCACCCAGTGGCGGTCCTCCGGCTGGTCACGCATCTGCAGCAGCACCTGTGACACCGGGCGGTGCGTCTCCCGCCGCATGGCGAGCAGCAGGCTCGGCATGAGTGAGGCGTACATCACCAGGTGGCACTCGGGGTGCTCGGTGGTGCCGAAGTAGGAGCTGGCACCCTCCGGCCAGTCCTCACTCCACGCGATGAGGATCCGGTTCGGGTACGTCGAGTCCAGCCAGGACCGTAGGTCCCGCAGGTAGGTGTGCGTCTCGTCGAGACCCTTGCTCGACGTGCCGGTGCGCTCGAACAGGTAGGGGACCGTGAGCAGGCGCAGCCCGTCGAGCCCCTGCCGGAGCCAGAAGTCCATCACCGCGCGCATGGCGGCCCGCACCTCGGGCGCGTCGTAGTTGAGGTCCGGCTCGTGCCGGCTGTAGCGGTGCCAGTAGTACTGCCGCCGCTTACCGTCGTAGGTCCAGCCCCCGCCACGGCTGCTGAGCGGATCGTCCGCCTCGGCGTAGTCGTCGCCCGTGTCGCGCCACACGTAGAAGTTCCCGTACGGGCCGTCCGGGTCGCTCCGGGAGGCGGTGAACCATGGGTGCTCGTCGCTGGTGTGGTTGAGCACCAGGTCCAGTACCACCCGCAGGCCCTGGCGGTGGGCGAGGCTGAGCAGCTCCAGCAGGTGCGAGGGCTGCCCGAGGCCGGCGTCGATGGTCTCGAAGTCGGACGCGGCTCGACCGTCACCCAGGGAAGGCGACGCCATGATCGGGTTCAGCAGCAGGCAGTCCACCCCCAGCCGGCGCAGGTAGTCCAGCTTCTCGGTGACGCCGTGCAGGTCGCCGTGGCCGTCGCCGTCCGAGTCGTAGAAGAACGGCACGTTCACTTCGTAGAAGGCGCTGCCGGCCGCCCAGTTCGGGTCGCCCGGCGGCTGCGGGCCGGGGGCGTCCTCGACCTCGGTGCGGGCGAGCCGGAGCCGACCCGACAGGGCCTGCCGGGCTCGCGCGGCCACCCGCTCCGCCGGGTCCCGCTCCAAGGCCTCAAGGGTCTCGAACGCGGCCACGAGCTGCTCGCGGGTCCGCTGGTTGCCGTGCGACCAGTTGCTCAGCTCGTCCACGGCGAGCACCCGCGCCGACGCGAGCCCGCTGCGGGTGAGCGCGAGAAGATCGTCCGGAATCAACTCGGGCCGCCGGGGCGCGTTGCTGAGGATCAGGTCCCCGACGCCGGCGGCCCGCATCTGGGGCGTCTGCCGGCGTTCCCGGTCGACCATCCGGACGGCCGCGTACTCGAAGGCCTCCCGGACGCTGATGATGCCGTTGCCGTCCCGGTCGGCGGCACCGGTCCGCAGCCCTTCGAGGAAGGGACCGGAGAACGCGGACGGCAGCGCGTGCTGCTTGTAGCCGTCACCCTCGTGGGCCAGCTCGGTGGCCCCGGCGGACACCACAACGATGCGGCTGCGATCCCCGCGCTGCTTGAGGTCGCCGAAGGCGCCCGCATGGCAGCAGTCCAGGATCAGGACCAGCTCGCTGGCCCGGCACTCGTCGATCCAGTGCCGCAGCTCGTCGGTCGGCACCGCGGTGGGCGGAAGGCGGTCCAGGTCGGTGTCGGTCGCGGTGAGGTAGAGGCGATGGCCGTCGTGCAGCCGGCCGTGGCCGGAGTAGTACACGAGCAGGAAGTCGTGCGGATCGGCGCTCGTCAGGAAGTCGTAGAGCGTGACCTGCACCGTGTGGGAGTCGTCGTCGAGGCAGTCCCGGACGTCGTCGAACGCGCCCAGGGCGGGGTCCCGAAGCAGCCGTCCCCAGTCCTTGAGATCACTGGCGGGTGAGTCGAGATCGGGCAACCCTTCGCTGGTGTAGCTGCCCACACCGAGCAGGAGTGCCCGCTTCACCGCGGCTGCCCACCGGCTCCGAACGCTCCCGCGTCACCATCTACCTTCTCGGGCACGGCGGGCGTGCCCTGCCGGGGCACCGACACCGACTTGATGACCTCGGTCAGGGTCTTCTCCGACACGTCCCGCACCTCGATCTCGGTGCCGTCCGGGAGACTCATTCGCAGGTGCTTGCCTTTGTTGCGGTCCTGGTAGCGCTTGATGACCTCGGCCAGGTGCTTGATGTCCGCCGCGGCCCGCTTGGCGGTCGGGTAGCTGAAGACCGCGAGGGTGAGTGCGCCGAAGATGATGCTGACCGTATCTCGCGTCCCCGGCCGGGCCGCCTCGACGAGCTCCGCCGCCTCGACGCCTG
This sequence comes from Micromonospora sp. NPDC007230, assembly GCF_042869115.1. Lineage (NCBI taxonomy): Bacteria > Bacillati > Actinomycetota > Actinomycetes > Micromonosporales > Micromonosporaceae > Micromonospora > Micromonospora sp. NPDC007230. Next base: position 118,945 of record NZ_JBIAFE010000009.1, read on the forward strand.
GAAGGTGGTTCAGGTGGTCCTTCAGCTGGCGGGTCTGCTCGGCCAGTTCCTCATCGCTGACCGGCCCGTCGGACACCACCCGCAAGATCAATCCATCGGCCATGATCCCATCGTGGTCGCACTCGGTTGACCGTGCAAGGGTCCCGGCCATGGGATCCCGCGCGGCGCCGGGTGCTGTGCCGGCGGCACGCCCGTCACCACCCGATCCGACCCTTACGCGAGCCCTCGACGGCCGGGTGATGACGTGCATCCGACAGATCGCGACGACGCCGGGATTCCGTGCCGGGTGCGGCAACCAAGGGTGACCGTGCGCCGTCCAAGCACTGGGACCGGCGGTTGGCCGGCACGGCGGGAAGGACGGCGAGACGAGATGGGCCGGCGAAGGTTCCTCCTGACGATGGTCGCGGTCGGCGCCCTGCTGGCAGGCTGCGCCGGCGGGACAGGGGCGGAAAAGTCGCCGCAGCCCGCCCTGCCGCCGGCCACCGGAAGCCCGGGACCAGCGGATCCGGTGGCGCTGCTCGGCAACTGGACGCTGGCCGGAGTCGCCGACGAGCCGCACGGCATCCTGCGCCTCGCACCCGATCGGATCCAGCTCTTCGGCCGCTGCGGGATCCTGGTCGGTTCCTGGCGGGCCGACGCCGGTGGTCTCTTCGTCGCCGGGATGTTCGGCTCATCCGGGCCGGAGGGCGGCCCCCGCTGCACCAACACCGAGCCGAACCCGCAGTGGCTGCAGCGGGTCACCTCGTACCGGCTGGAGGGTGACACGCCGATGCTCCTCGACGCCGACGGCGCGCTCGTCGCCCGCCTGCGGCCGGGGGCGACACCGACGCCCGGACCGTACCTGGCGGCGTCCGAGGTGGCGCCACCGGAGATCACCGACGAGGTCCGGCGGCAGTTCGCGCCGGCAGCGGCGCTGCCGGCAACCCTTACTCCCGCCGCCGGGGACCGGCTTGTCGGAAGGTGGGTGCCCGTGTCCGGGCCCAGGAGGGCGTACGTCGAGTTCAAGGCCGACGGTGAGTGGCGCGGATCCGACGGTTGCAATGGCCAAGCCGGGCGCTGGGTGGTCGGCTCCGGAGGAGCCCTCCTTGCCACCACCGGGCCCAGCACCCTGATCGGCTGCGACGGGGTACCCGTTGGGGCGTGGCTAGCTTCGTCCTGGCGGGCTGGACTGGCCGGCGAGACCCTGGTGCTCCTCGACGCCCGGTCCAAGGAGACAGGCCGGCTGCGCCGCGCCGACTGAGCACGCCCGGGATTGTGCGGCTGCCAGCGGATCCTGTTCGGCCTGGACGAATTCGGGCTGGGCGATCGGATGGCCCGATCGGTTACATCATCGCGGTCGGCTTTGCGGGTGACCGCGAATCCGGTCAGGCAGGTGGCGTAGTTCGTCGGGCAGCGGGTATCCGGCGGAGCGCCTCTGGCCGTCAGCACGGATCGTGCGGTAGCGGCGAGCGGTGCGGATGAGCGTCCTGAGCGATCAGCCTGTGCCGTCCTCGATCCGGTGGTTGACGGCGAAGACGATGGCCAGGTGTGCCTCGATCCCCGACACTGCACGAGGCGCGCTCCGGGGGGCGCCCCTGACGGTGGATCCCGGCAGGAAGGGGCCCTGTCATCGCCTTCGGGATAGGGAGGGAACCCTTGTCAACGTCTCTGGTGGCGGCGCCGCCGGCAGTTTTGCCGAGGTGCGCCGACGGGCGGCGGGGACACCAGTGGCGGATGCGGCCCGGGCCGGGGTGGGCCGGATGACCGACGCCCGTCTCGCGCTTCGGGTGGCCAACCGGCTCGGGCGGCTCCTCGGCCTGGCCGCCGCCGCGGTGGCGCTGGTGCTGTTCGCCCTGCTGCACGTGTTGGTGGCCCGGCTCAGCCCGGTTACGGACACGATCAGCGACTACGCCCTCTCCCCGGACGGCTGGATCTTCGACACGGCGGTCTTGGTGCTGGCCGCAAGCTCGGTGTGCCTGCTCGGTCCGTTGCTGCGGCGGCAGGCCGCCGTGCCGCTGGCCACCGGCTGCTACGCCTGCTGGTGCCTCGGACTGGTGGTGCTGACGGTCTTTCCACGCGACCCGGTGGGAGCACCCACCACCGTGACCGGAGAGATCCACAAATGGGCATCCGTGATCGCCCTGCTCAGTCTGCCGCTCGGCGCGCTGCTGACGGCCCGGCGCCGGCGCGGACCTGGTGCCCGGGTGGTGGCGGTGACCGCGGCGGTCTGTCTGGTCGCCCTCGTTCCGTTCGTCTCCGCCTACCTGGCGAGTTCGCCGCTGAAGCCGTACCTCGGGCTGATCGAACGGGCCGTCGCGCTGGGCGAGGTCGTCCTGCTGCTGTTGCTCGGCACGATTCGCCTGGGCCTGCAGGCAACCGCGCAACTGACGGCGGCGGGATTGACGTCCGACGTGATTCCACCCGGCGGCCGATCAGGCCAGCGTGCCGTGGATGGGTGGCCCGGGACGTACCGGGCGGGACGTGTCCAGCTCGGCGGCCCAGTCGGTGGCGTCGGCAAGCGAAGTGTGGCCGGACACTTCGGCGGCGGCGAGCGCCGCGGGTAGGGCGTTCCTGTCGCGCAGATGCTGCCACTGGCGCCAGTTGAGCGTCAGCACGCGAAACCGGGGGAGCGCGGCCACGCGCTCCAGGTCGGTGACCTCGACGGCGGACAGGTCGAGGTGGGAGAGCGCCGGCAGGGCCGTCAGTGCCTCGATGCGGACCGGATCGGCGAGACCCTTGAGGGCCAGCTGCCACAGTGTCGGGTGGCCAGCCAGCAGGGCGGGTTCGGCCATGGCGGTCTCGACCTTCAGCGACTCGACCGGGTCGCCTCCCCGTCTCGGCATTTCCTCTCGCCATCCTGGTCCAGATCCGGGGAGCGGGCCACGCCGGGCCGCCGCGGGCGCAAGCCGTCGCCGGCGGGAGCGGCCAGGCCGGCTGGATTTGCCGCACAGCGGCGTCAGCGGGACGGCAGGTCGGCGGTGAGCCGTATCGCTCGCCCAGGCCGGGCGGGAAGGCACGCCGGTGCTCGTGCGCTACTTGCGTGCTCCTTGATCGTCGGACGCGCCTGCGGCCACCAGCAGAGCGGCCGTCTCGGTGTGGTCGCCCCGGAGGGCCCAGTCGAGCGGCGACAGGCCGCTGCCGTGGTCTTCGCGGAGGTTCGGGTCCGCGCCGCGCGCGAGGAGTAGGCGTACCACCTCGGTGTGTCCCCACGCCGCGGCACCGGTCAGTGGCGTGCCCTCCGCACCACGCCCGCTCTCCACGTTCGGGTCCGCGCCGGCCTCCAGGAGGACCCGTACGACCGCGGGCTCGTTGTGCACGGATGCCCGGTACAGGGGCGTCGTACCGTCGCGGTCCGCCGCGTTCGGGTCCGCCCCCGCACGCAGCAGCGTGAGCACAGCGCGGGGGTCGTCGCCCAGCGCCGCCATCAGGCGGGTGGTGAGTTTCTTGCGCTCTCGGACGTTCACCAGCACCAGCGTAGGCGGCTCCAGACCACCCGGGCCCTGCCCGGTCGACCGGGGTCGACGGGGGCAGGGCCCGCTCCGGCTCACTCCGTCCCGATGTCGTGCGCGGTGCCGTCGGCGACCGCCCGGAGTTTGTCCGGGTTGGCCATGTTGTGGATGGCGGTGATGCGGCCGTCGGCGTCGAAATCGAAGGTGACGGTGGCGATCACCCGGTCTGGTCCGCTGAACACGATGCCCGGACCGCCGTTGAGCTCGACGAGTTCGACGGTCATGTCGGCCGGCTCGACGCCCTGATAGGTGACGGTGCCGATGGCGGCGAACCAGGCGGCCACCGTGCCTGCCCCGACGACCGGGCGGAGGGCCTGGCGGACCTTGCCGCCGCCGTCGGTCCACAGGGTGACGTCCGGAGACAGCAATTCCATCAGGGCGTTGATGTCGCCACCGGTCGCGGCGGCGAAGAACCGCTCGGTGACCTCGCGCTGCCGTGACCGGTCCGCCGTGAAGCGCGGCCGCCGGGCACGCACATGGTTACGGGCCCGGTGCGCGGCCTGCCGCACCGCGGTCTCGGAACGCTCCAGGGCCTCCGCGATCTCGGCGTGGCTGAAGTCGAAGACCTCTTTCAGCACGAACACTGCGCGCTCGAGCGGGCTCAGTGTTTCCAGCACCACCAGCATCGCCGTCGACACCGACTCGGCGTCCGTGATGGCCTCGGCGGTGTCGCCGGTGGTGAGGATGGGTTCGGGGAGCCACGGCCCGACATAGGTCTCGCGCTTGTGCCGGGTGGAGCGCAGCCGTTCCAGCGCCAGGTTCGACACGATCCGCGCCAGGTACGCCTTGGGGTCGGCCACCTGGGCGCGGTCGGCGGCCGACCATTTGATCCAGGCGTCCTGAACGGCGTCTTCGGCGTCGGCCGCGGTGCCGAGGATGCGGTACGCCACCGAGAAGAGCAGGTTGCGATGCTGGTGGAAGACCTGCTGGTCGAGGTCCGACGGCAGGTGGGTCACCGTGCCTCCCGGGTGAAGCGGCCGCCGTGGGGCCAGAACGCGCCCGAGGCGGGCATCTTCTTCATTCGGCCGTAGGTCGGCCAGGGCGAAGCGGTCACCGTCTCCTTGTACCGTGCCGCCAGGCGGCCGGTCAGACACACCCGCCGGGGGCTGTCGTCGGGGCGGGTGAACTGCACGACGGCATCGTGCCGGCCGAGGCTCACCGGGGTGTGGTAGAAGCCGAACCGGAACGGCTTGGGCTGCTTACCCGCCAGGGTACGGACGATCGACACCGCCGCGTGCACCCCGGTCGGCATACCACCTTGGCAGGTGCCGTGCATGACGCCGTAGCCCTGACGGATCGCGGCCGCGTCGCCCACGGCGTACACGTCCGGGTGTGACACCGACCGCAGCGCGGCGTCGGTGACGACGCGGCCGCGCTCGTCGACGGTCAGCCCGGCGGCGGCCGCCAGCGGTGACACCCGCGTGCCGCTGGTCCACAGGACCACCTCGGCGGCGATGCTCTCCCCGCTGGCCAGCTCGACCGAATCGGGCAGCACCTTCACCACCTCGACCCCGCTGCGCGCCTGGACGCCCAGCCGCCTGAGCGCGGCCTGCAGATATGCCTTCGCCTTCGGGTTCATTGCCGCACCGGGCTCGCCCCGGCCCAGCAGCACGACATTCAGTTCCGGGTGCCGCTCGGCGATCTCCGCGGCCGACTCGACACCGGTCAGCCCGCTGCCACCGACCACCACCGTGCCGCTGCCCAGCTGCGCCAGCCGGGCGGCCAGCAGCTCCGCGTCCTGGGCGCTGTTCAAGGTGTACGCGTGGTCCTCGACACCCGGAACCGCCGCCATGTCGGCCGCGCTGCCCAACCCGTACACCAGTGTGTCGTAGGGCAGGACCCGGTCGTCGTCGATCCGCACGATCTTCGCGTCCGCGTCCACCGCCGTCACCCAGCCACGCACGAACTGCGCACCCGTACCGTCCAGCAGCTCCGGGATGCTCAGCTCGGCGACCCGCTGGCCGGTCGCCGTCATGTGCAGCCGCAGCCGTTCGGTGAACCGCTCCTGCGCATTCACCAGGGTCACCTGCACGTCCTCACGCCGCCTCACCCGGGCCGCGAGTTGGACTGCCGCGGCCATGCCCGCGTAGCCCGCGCCCAGGATCAGGACGCGGTGGGTGGTCCTGCCGGCTTCGCGCTGTGTGCTCATCGTTGTGCCTTCCTCCACGTGTTGCTGACGACCAGCAGATGGAAGCTGCCCGCCCGTCCGTGACATGAGGTCCCTGTGATGCGCGGCACAGCGGTCCGCAGGCGTGACCGCGACGTCGTGTTCTGGCCGCCCGGCTGCGGGCGAACCGGTCAGGCGCCGCGGGCGAACAGGGCCAGGCGTACCCGGTTGTCGCTGCCGGTCTTGGTCATGAGGCTGGTGATGTGGGTCTTGACCGTGGTGATGCCGATGTGCAGTCGCTCGGCGATCTCCGTGTTCGACAGGCCCTCGGCGACCAGGTTCAGCACGTCCTGTTCGCGGGCGGTCAGTCCCTCGACCGGCCGGGGTGTGTCGGAGCGGGCGTCGACCGCGCGCCGGACGAGGCGGCGTAGCACCTCCTGGCTGAACGGGCTGTCGCCGGCGGCGGCCTTGCGGACGCCGTCCACCAGGTCGGCGGGGGGTGCGTCCTTGAGCAGGAATCCGCAGGCGCCGGCGGTCAGCGCCGGATAGAGGTGGTCGTCGTCGCCGAACGTGGTCAGCACGAGGATCCGGGTGGCGGGCCGGTCGGCGAGGATGCGGCTGGTCGCGGTGATCCCGTCGACGCCGGGCATGCGCAGGTCCATGACGACGACGTCGGGGATGAGCCGCGCGGCGAGGGACACCGCGTCGCGGCCGTTGTCGGCCTCGCCGACGACCTCGATGTCGGGTTGGGCGTCGCAGAGCATGCGCAGGCCAGCGCGGATGAGGTGCTGGTCGTCGACCAGCAGGACGCGGATCATGCCGGCTCCGTCGTGCGGGGCCCGACCGGAGCCTCGCGGTCCTGGTCCGACTGGGCCAGTGGGACGGCAGGGGAGGGGGGAGCAGGTGCCAGCGCGATGGCCGGGCCCGGGAGGACGGTACGCACCCGCCAACCCGCACCCGCCGGGCCGGCCTCCAGTTGACCGCCGAGGACCTCGACGCGTTCGCGCATGCCGGTGATGCCGTGGCCGCCGCCGGATGGCATCGCCGCCGGCACCCAGCCGCCCCCGTCGTCGGACACCTCCCAGTGCACGGCCTCGTCGACCACGCTGACCGACAGGTGGGCGAGGGCGGACGTGCCGGCGTGCTTGGCCACGTTGGTCAGCGCCTCCTGGGTGAGTCGCAACACCGCCATTCCTCGTACCGCATCCAGCGACCCGACCGCGGGGTCGATGTCGGCCTCGACGGTGACGCCGGCCTGGCGGGCCCGGTCGACCGCCGCGCCGAGGGCCGCCGGCAGCGCCGACGGCTCGATGGCGGTCAGCGCCGCGTCGCCGCGCACGCCGTCGGGGTTGCGCAGGACCGCGACGAGCCGGCGCAGGTCGGCCAGGGCGGCGCTCCCCGTGCCGTGCACGTCGTCGAACACCTCACCCACCCGCGGGTCCAGATCCGTCAGTACGTGCCGGGCCACGCCGACCCGAAGCACCATCGACGCGACGTGGTGGGCGACCACGTCGTGCAGTTCCCGGGCGATGGCGCTGCGTTCGTCGGCGCGGGCGGCACGGCTCTCCGACTCGAGTCGGCGCTGCTCCTCCGCCGCCCGCTCCTGCGCCTGCCGGGTGAGTTCCCGTTGGGCCCGGATGACCAGGCCGAGCAGCAGCGGGACGCCGACCTCCACGAGCAGCCCGACGATGCCGGAGAGCAACCGTGGGAACGGGTCGCCGATCGAATCGGTCAGGTCGACCGCGGCCAGCAGTCCGGCGGCCAGCCAGATGGTCCGTGGTCGGCGCGCCCGCATGGCCAGTTCGAGCAACGCCCAGCTGGCGCCTACCTGGTTGATGGTGATGTCGTCGAGCAGGCAGATGGCGACGGCCAGCAGCGCGGTCTGCGCCAGCAGGTTGACCAGTGGTCGGCGGTGCAACACCAGCGCGACGCCGAATGCGATCCCCGCGAGGATCAACTGCGTGGCGGTCGGCCCGTGGCCTTGCATCGGGGCGCCGAAGACCAGGTAGCCGACGCCGCTCAGGTCGAGCAGCACGATCCGCACGAAGCCGTCGCGCACGTCGAACAGTCGTCCCACCCACCCCACGGCGTTCAGCCTATGCGCTGCGGCTCGGCGGCCGGAATCGCCACCGGCTGCGGCCACCTGACCCGGGCGGCGAGGTAGGCGGCCAGGCCGAGCGGCCCGAGCAGGATCGTCAGCACCAGCACCGGAGCCATGACCAGCGCCGGCACCCCCCGTTCCCGGCTGTCGAGCCACGCCCAGCGGCCGACAAACAGGTCGAACGCGATCATGTGCGCCCAGGCCGCCGCCGCGCCGATGTCGGTGCCGAGCAGGTCGCGTACGCCGTCCAGGGTCGGGGACGCCACCGCCGGTAGCACGTCCCCGAGCGCCGGGATCACCAGGATCGCGTAGATCAGCAGGGCCGGTGCCACGATCAGCGGTGACCTGATGATCCGGGCGGTCCACGACCAGCGGGGCAGGAGGATCATCAGCGCCCAGAACGGCGCGGCCACCGCGAACGTCAGCTCGAACAGGGTGCCGGTCATGCCGCCAGCACCAGTTCCGCGCGGTGCCGACGGGCCAGGACCGCGCCGGCGGCGGTCGCGGTCGCGACCACCAGCGCCGCCACGGCGGCCAGGGTGAGCGCGTCCGGCCGCAGCAGGGGCTGCCCGCGCAGGGCCTGCCAGGTGAACAGCATGGTGAGTGCACCGTACGCGCCGCCCGCAACCATTAGCAGCCGCGCCTGGGTGCGTTCGTCGAGTCGCCCGAGGGACCGGCGCAGCAGGATCGCCAGCAGCGGCAGCGCCTGCAACGCGTGCATCCCCACGAAGTGTCCGATCCGCAGGTCCCCGCCGGTGGTGCTCCAGCCGACCACGGGCAGCCCGGGCCCGCCGTCCGGCACGCCCACGCTGTGCGCCCCGGAGATCCCCTCGATGCCCGACTCCTGGCTGGGCAGCACCATCGGGATCGCCACCAGCATGCCGAGCAGGGTCAGGCCGAGGCCCAGCCCGACCGCGTACTTGGCGACCCGGTCGGCGATGGGCTGCCGCAGCACCGCGATCGCGATGACGAAGTGCGCCACGAACAGCACCATGATCGCGGTACCCATCAGCGAGAACAGGATGCCGTTGAGCGGGGTGGTCCCGTTGAAGTGGCTGGTGGTGCCGCGCAGCACCTGTCCGACGATCACCGCCATCTCCACCACGCCCATCGCGACGATGACGGTGGCCGCCCGCTCCGCGATCCGGCTCCGTCTCGGCAGCAGGGAGAGCATCCAGGCGAGGGTGGTGCCGTACAGCGCGAGGGACACGGAGAACTTGAACGGCTTGAGCCAGATCGGCACGCCGGTGAGGATCCGCGAGTCGGCGACGATGCCGACCGCGGAGACGAGGGCGAGCATCGCCATCGCCGCGACGAAGAGCATCAGTGGGCGGTGCCAGTGTGCCGCCCGGCGCATCGTGGTTGTCATACCTGCAGATGCTGGTGCGCCGGCCGGCGTACTTCGCCCGACCTGAAGCCCCGGTCGCGGCCGGCGGTCGGAGCCGGTTCCTCCTACCTGGGTAGGAGACGGAACCGTGAGCCCTGGTCCGTGCCGTGGCTGGCGTTCGACGCTGGGACCGTTCGGTCGCCGGCCCGCGGTCGCGCCGGCAGTCCCCCTGCCGGCGCGACCGGATGTGCTGGTCAGGACAGCTGCAGCCGGGGCTCCAGGGTCACCTCGAACAGCCGGTCCCACGGCAGCTCGACCCGGGCCGACTCGAAGCGCGCCAGGGTCGCCGTGAACGTCCTCGCGCCCCGGCGGCCCAGCATGACGCGGTGCCCGGCGAAGTGGTCGGCGAAGTACCGCTCGGTCAGCGGCACCAGCCGCTCCCGTACCCAGCCGTCGAAGAAGCTCTTCTGCTCAGGCGTGAGCGCGAGCGGGTCCCAGCCCTGCGCCCGCGCGTGCGCGTACGCATCGACCTGCACCACGTTCTTCCACGGGTCGTCCTTGACGAACCGGTAGAGCAGGTACTCGGCGTGGGCCAGGCCGGGCCCGCGCAGCTCGGGTACGCCGTACCCGCTGTCCGAGGAGCGCAGGTGGGCCCAGCGGGCGGTGCCGTGGCCGAGCGCCAGCCCGAGCGCGTTGCCGCCGGTGTTCCACCCCGAGTACGACAGCAGCGCCGCGAGATCCAGACCGTTCTCCATCCGCGCGACCAGGTCGTGGTCGGCCTTGTTCACGATCAGCGGGTCCACCACGATCACCGGGGTGCCGGCGGCCAGCAGGGCGCCGACCCGCCCGACGAAGGCGTCCAGGTCGGCGGCCCGCTGCCCGGACGCCGCGGACGGGGTGTTCACGGCGAGCACGATGTCCGCGTCGCCACTGACCACCCGGCCACCCACGGCGGCCACGTGCCGGCGGATGTTCTCCGCGAACGGGATGCCCTCCAACTGCGCGGTCCAGTCCTCACCCGACACACCGGCGTACTCCAGCCGGTAGCTGGGCGTCGTGCCGGCGGCGATCACCCGGGCGACCAGTAGCGCGTCGACCTCGTCCGCGCCGGGGAAGATCTCCACCCGGTCGCCGACGCCGAGCCGGGCCACCAACGCCTCCAGCTCCACCCGCTCCGCCCGGGCCAGGCCGACCGGCGCGGTGTCGTCCTCCGACAGCACGAGATGGCTGATCGTTCCGTCGGCGACCCACTCCACCATCAACCGGTTGACCTGGTGGTTGCGGGCCCGCGCGGCGAGGTAGTCCTCGACGACCTGGTCCGGGATCTGCGCCCGTACGGCGTCGAGCCGGGACCGCAGCTCCTCCTGCCCGAGGTTGACCACCTGGTCGTAGAGCTTCGCCCACTCGACCAGCCGGTCGCGGTACTTGTCCAGCTCCGTCCCGGTGCTGGTGATGGCCAGCCGCTGGATGGTGTCGTGTACCTCGATCACCGCCCCGGGCCGGGTCGCGCGCAGGTTCCGGATCGCGGCCAGGTTCTCCAGGGCGGCAGCCAGCGTCGGGGCGGCGGTACGGGACGCGATCAGACCGCCGTAGGCGAGCATGCTGACCGAGATCACGTACCCGTCGACGCCGTCGGCGGCACCGAGCCAACGGGCGATGGCGGCCCCGTCGCCGGGCGTGAAGAAGCGGCCCAGCAGTTCCCGAGGCGGCAGTAGCACCCGCGCGCCCGCGCTCGCCGCCGTCATCTGGGGGCAGTAGGTGTTGACCGGCCGGTCGTCCAACGGCACCAGCGCCACGGTCAGCTGCCGGTCTGCGGGCCCGGCGAACGCCGGCCGGCCGATGGCCGCGGTGGCCAGCCCGGCCATGCCGGTGGCCAGGAGGGTACGTCTCTTCACTTGCTCTCCCTACTTCTCTGGGGCGCTCGCCGCGCGGGGGGTGGCCGGCACGAGCCGGCGGGTGATCCACAGCGGTGAGGTGACGGCGTTGCCCATCACCACCGCGTGCGCACCGGCCTCGAAGGCCGCGCCGATCTGCTCCGTGCTCCGGTACCGCCCTTCGGCGATCACCGGAACCGGCAGCAGTGCGACGAGTCGCGCCACGAGCCCGAGATCGGGCCCGTCAGTCTGCGGGCTGTCCGGGGTGTAGCCGGACAGCGTGGTGGCGACGGCGTCCGCGCCCGCCGCGACGGCGGCGACACCCTCGGCCGAGGTGGAGACGTCGGCCAGCACGAGCGCGTCGGTCCGTTCGCGGACCGCCCGCACGGTGTCGGCGAAGGTGCGCCCGTCCGGTCGGGGACGGTCGGTGGCGTCGACCGCGACGATGTCCGCCCCGGCCAGCGCCACCTCGAGCGCGTGCGCCGCCGTCGGGGTGATGAACACGTCCGCCGTGCCGTGCTTGTACAACCCGATCACCGGCACGTCGACCGCGGCGCGCACCGCCTTGACGTCGTCCGGCCCGTTGACCCGCACCGCCACCGCGCCGCCGCGTACCACCGCGGCCGCCACCCGGGCCTGGACGTACGGGTCCCGCATCGGATCCTCCGGCTCGTCGGGCAGCGGCTGGCAGGACACCACCAGCCCGCCGGCCAGGTCGTCGAGCACACTCACCCCTCTGGTCCTTCCGTTGATGTGGGTACGGCTCGCGCGGTCACCGCTCACTCCTACGCGTTCGTGGCCAGCCGGGCCGCGCCGACCACGACGGCGTCGGCGCCCAGGGCGGCCGGCAGCAGCGGCACGTCGGCCCAGCCCGCGGGCAGTTCCGCCGCGTAGGCGGCCGACGCGGCGGGCAGCAGCGCTCCGGCCGCCCCGCCGGCCACCAGGACGGCGTCCGGGTCGAGCAGGGCCACCAACCCCGCCAGCACCGCGCCGAGCACGGCGCCGGCCCGGTCCACGACCTGCCGGGCGACCGCGTCCCCGGCCGCCGCGCGGTCCGCCACCGCCCGTCCGCTGACGCGGTCGCCGGTCTCGATGGCGTACGCGGCGGCCAGCCCGGTGCCCGAGGCGATCGCCTCCAGGTGCCCGTACCGGCCGCACCCGCACCGCAGCCGTTCGGCACCCGGAGCCGGCAGATGCGCCACCTCGCCGGCGGCGCCGCGGGCACCGGCCTCGACGCGGCCGTTGCGCACGACCGCCCCGCCCAGCCCGGTGCCGGCGGCCACCAGCAGCACATGCGCCCGGCCCCGCCCGGCGCCGGCCCAGCACTCGCCCAGCGCCGCGGCGTTCACGTCATTGGTGACCCGCACCTCTCGACCGAGCCGCGCGGCCAGCGCGTCGGCGACCGGGGTGCCGGTCCAGCCGGGCAGGCTGTCGGTGGAGTACCGGATGTGGCCGGTCGCCGGGTCGACCGTGCCGGCGGTGCCCACCCCCACCGGTCCGGCGTCGGCCAGGCCGAGGAGCTCGGCGGCCTGCCCCGCCGCGGTGTCCAGCACGGCCTCGGGGCCGGACCGGGCGGGGGTGGGCGCCTCCCGGCGCTGCAGCACCTTCCCGTCGGGGCCGACCAGCGCGGCGGCCGTCTTGGTGCCGCCGATGTCGATGCCGATCACCGGGGCCGTCAACCCTTGAGGCCGGTGTGCGCGAGGCCCTCGACGAACTGCTTCTGCGCGATGACGAACACCACCAGCACCGGCAGTGCGGTCATCGACGCCGCGGCCAGTTGGACGTCCCACATCGGGCCGCCGTAGGCGTCGACGAACTGGGTGAGCGCCTGGGGCAGGGTGAACTTCTCCGGGGAGGAGAGGAACACGATCGGCTCCAGGTACAGGTTCCAGCTGTGCAGGAAGGTGAAGATCGCCACCGCGCCGAGCGCGGGCCGGGACAGCGGCAGGGCGATCCGCCAGAACGTGGCGAAGCGGCCCAGCCCGTCGACCCGGGCCGCCTCCTCCAGTTCACCGGGGAGACTGATGAAGAACTGCCGCATGATGAACGTCGCCAGCACGCTCGGCGCGCCGAAGATCGGCACCAGGATCAGCGGCCAGTGCGTGTTGATCAGCCCCAGCTTGAAGAACATCTGGAACAGCGGCACGATCGTCACCTCGCTGGGGATGAGCAGGCCCGCGAGGACGACCAGGAACAACACGTTCTGGCCGCGGAACCGGATCCGCGCGAAGGCGTACCCGGCCAGCGCCGACACGGCCAGGGTGCCGACCGTGACCAGCAGCGCGATGTAGAGGCTGTTCAGGTACTGCTGCCCGAACGGCTGCAACTCGAACACCCGCTGGTAGGCGTCCAACCGTGGGTTGACCGGCAGCAGTTGCGGCGGGAAGGCGAAGATGTCCGCCACCGGCTTCAGCGACGAGGTGACCATCCACCAGGTCGGGAAGACGAACGGGATCGCCAGGACCAGCAGCACCCCGTAGAGCACCAGCTTGGTCCGCCGCGACAGGTCACGACTCATGAAAGACCCACCTCTTGCGCATCTGCCACTGCAGCACGGTCAGCGCGAGCACGATGACGAACAACAGGATCGACAGCGTCGCGCCGTAGCCGAAGTGGTGGAACTGGAACGCCTGCTGGTAGAGGTAGTAGACGAGCACCGTCGTCGACGTGCCGGGCCCGCCCTGGGTGAGCACCGCGATCTGCGCGAAGACCTGCAGCGACCCGACCACCGTGATGATCGATGTGAGCAGGATCGTCGGGCTGATCAGCGGCACGGTGATCCGCCAGAACTGGCGCATCCGGCTCGCCCCGTCCACCTCCGCGGCCTCGTACAGCTCCGCCGGCACCCCTTGCAGGGCGGCCAGGAACAGCACCATGTTCAAGCCGACGTTCTTGAACACCTGCACGACGATCACCGACAGCATCGCCGTGCCCTCGCCGCGCAGCCAGTTCGGCCCGTCCACCCCGATCGTGCCGAGCAGGCCGTTGATCCCGCCGTTGTCCTGCAGCAGGAAGCCCCACACGATGGTCCAGGCCACCAGCGAGACCACCACGGGGGAGAAGAACAGGGTGCGGAACAGGATCGTGCCGCGCAGCTTCTGGTTGAGCAGGACGGCCAGCAGCAACGCCAGGCCGAGGTTGAGCACCACCAGCCCGACGGAGAACAGCCCGGTGGACCGCAGCACCGCGCCGAGGTTGGGATCGTCGGCGAGAGCCTGGTAGTTGTCCGTGCCGACGAAGTCGAACGTGCCGGCGAGCACGTTCCACTCGTGCAGGCTGTACCAGACCACGAGGATCAGCGGCAGGATCACGAAGACGGCGCTGCCGAGCAGTTGCGGGGTGATGAAGAGGTAACCGGTGAGCTGGTCGCGGCGGCGGGTGGTCCAGAACGGCCGCGCCCGGCCCAGGGTGGGCCGGGCCTCGACCTGGCCCACCCTGGTGTCCGTCCGGGTCATGATCGGTTGCCTACTTCGCCAGCAGCGGTTGGATCTTGGCGCAGACCCCGTCGAGGACGGCCTTGACGTCCGCGTCCGGCTTCCACAGCGGGTCGAGCCCGGCGCGTACCTGCTGGCTCAGCTCGGCCTGCCCGGCGTGGTTGGGCTTGACCACACCGTTGGTGATGCCGTCGATGACGACCTTCTGCAACTGCTCCGGCTTGAGCTTCGGGTTCGTCTTCGCGAGGGTCTCCGCGGTCAGCTGCGACTGGCGCGGCGGCGGGAAGAACTGGGCGAGCTTCGCCGAGTTGGTGGGGTTGGTCAGGAAGGCGACGAAGTCGGCGGCCACATCGGCGTGCGGGCTCTTCTTCATCACCCCGATGCCGGCCTGACCGACCACCGAGTACGGCCCCTTCGGGCCTGCGGGCAGGGGGACCAGGTCCCAGGCGAAGCCGTCGTCCTTCAGCAGCGAGGCGCGGGAGATCTGGGTGATCGTCATGGCGGCGTCACCGGCGAAGAAGTCGGCGGTGGTGCCCGGACCGGGCAGCGCCTTCGTGGTGAAGATGGCCTTGTGCAGGGCGGTCATCGCCTCGACCATCTCCGGGCTGGCGAAACCGCAGCTCTTGCCGTCCTCGCTCCACGCCTGGGCGCCCCACCCGGTCCAGAAGGTGGACAGGTTGTCCCAGCCCTTGTAGTCGAAGTCCCGGATCACCAGCCCGGCCTTGCCGGTCTTGCCGTTGACCGCTCCCGCCGCCGCGAGGGCGTTGTCCCAGTTCCACTGCCCGGCCGCGATCAGCTCGGCCGGGGTCTTCTGCCCGGCCTTCTTGAGCAGGTCGGTGTTGACGAATACGCCGAACGGCGAGGTGGAGAACGGGTACGCGTACAGCTTGCCGCCGTTCTGCCAGAGCTTCAGCGTGGCGGGGGAGAGGTCGTCGTACTGGTACCCGTCGGCCTTCTTGAGCGTGTCATCGAGGGGCAGCAGCGCGCCGGAGGCCACGAAGTCGGGGGCGGAGTTCTCGAACACCCAGGCCAGGTCGGGCGCGTTCCCGCCGGCGATCTGGGTGGTCAGCGTGGTGGTGTAGTTGTCGAACGGCAGCGGATCGAACTTGATCTCGGCGACGTTCGGGTGGCTCTTGCGGTACTCGTCGGCGATCTCGTTGAACAGCTTCAGGTGCGCCTCGTTGGCCGACCAGATGGTCATCCGCAGACTGGCCGGGCCCTTGTCCTTCGCCTCGCCGCCACCACAGGCGGACAGGGCGAGGACGCCGGCCAGTGCGGCGGCGACAACAGCCAGACCCTTTCCTCGTTTCACTATCTTCTCCTCACCGGGGGGTTCAGTAGCCCGCGATCTGCGGCCAGCGGCGTTCCACGCCGGCGGCCGAGACGCGGTCGGTGAATTCGGCCAGCAGGCGGGGGGTGCCGCGGACCGCACGCGGGGACTCGCCCCGCGTCAGACAGAAGTCGGCGAGCAGGCCGGCGACCTCGCCGACGTTCCACTCGACCGGGTGCAGCCGGTAGCTGCCGTTGGTGATGTGGGTGGTGCCGATGTTCTTGCCCGCCGGCAGCAGGTTCTCCATCCGCTGCGGGATCAGCGCACCGAGCGGAATCTCGAACGGGCAGGAGCCGACGTCGATGTAGTTGTCGCCGCCGGTGGACGGGTGCAGGTCGATGCGGTACATCCCCACGCCGATCGAGTCGGGGTAGTGCACCGCGCCGTGCTCACCCCGCACCGCCAGGGAGAGGTCCTGCTCCACCACCGTGTACTCGGCCCGGATGCGGCGCGACTCCCGGATGTAGGGCGCCTGCGCCAACCCGTCCGGGCTGCCGGTCACGTCGCCGCGCAGCCGCAGCCCGGGGAAGCCGGTGCCGCCGTCGGGCCGGGGCGCCTCCGTCTGCAGCCAGTACAGCACCGAGTACGACAGCTCGCGGGCCTTGGCCAGGTGCCACGACGCGTTCGGCACGTCGATGACCGGACCCTCGAAGTAGTCGATCATCGGCCAGTTGACCAGCGTGATGTCGCTGCCGTACGTCCCGTCGGTGAAGTTGCGCCGGGCAGCGATCCGCCGGAACGTCCACAGGTTGCCGTCACCCGGGTTGACGCGCTGATCGGCGTTGACGCTCAGCGGGTCGTCGTCCGGGTTGGGGGTGAAGCTGCGCTCGACGATCTCCAACGTGCGCGGGTGCGGCGACCGCCAGGACAGCAGCCGGTCACCCCAGAAGTCGGGCTTGTAGTCGCGCCAGAAGTCGTACCCTGCGGGCCGGTCGATGGTCTGATCACCGTCGACGTGGTCGATCGCGAAGCACACCGACACGGCCTGCATGTTCATCGGCTGCGCCTGCGCTGGGGCGCTCGGCTCCCCGGTCTCGGCCTGCGACTCGAACCCGGTGACGTACTCCGTGCCGGTCAGCGGCAGCAGCTCACCGGTCTCCGTGGCGTCCAGCACGTACGGTGCGACCACGTCGATCCGGTCGTCCCGGTCTCGGTGCGCCAGGGTGACGCCGGTGACCCGGTCCCCGTCGGTCTCCGCGGCGACCGGCCGGTACGGCTGGAGCACGGTCAGCCGCCCCGATCCCCGGTAGGGCGCGAGCATCTCCTCGAGTACGGCGACGGCCACCCGCGGCTCGTGGCAGAGTCGGCTCACCCAGCCGGCGCCCGGGTTGAGGTCGGTCCAGGCCCGGGACCGCTCTGTCAGCGGGTAGTGGCGACGGTAGTAGTCGCGGATGCCGTTGCGCAGGGCCCGGTAGCTGGCGGTGGCGCCGAACTGCTCGATCCAGGAGTGCTCGTCCGGCGGGACGGCCTGGCTGGTGAGCTGCCCGCCGAGCCAGTCGAACTCCTCGGTCAGGATGACGGACCGGCCGGCCCTCGCCGCGGCGAGCGCCGCGGCGACCCCGCCCAGTCCGCCCCCGACGACGAGGACGTCCGCACGCATCTGTACCACTTGCTTCCTTCCAGTTGCGCGGTCCACCGCTCAGCGGCGGTGGACCGCCGGATCAGGGGCGCCGAGGGTGTTGCCCTCGACGAGCTCGCAGGGGAGAAGCCGCTGCTGCGGGCCGGCGACGCTGCCGTCGATGACGCCGGTCAGCACCTCGACCGACTGCCGGCCCATCTCCTCCCGCGGGATGAGGAACCCGGTGAACGCGATGTCGGTGGGGACCGGGACGGTCGGGTCGCCGAGGGTGACGATCGACAGGTCGCCCGGCACGGTCAGCCCCCGCCGCCGGGCGGCCGACTCCAGCGCCACCGCCGTGGCGAAGTCCTCCACGAACGCGACGGTGGTCCCGTCGGCCAGCAGGTCGTCGAGGCTTGCGTCGGCCTCCTCGGCCACCGTGGAAACCTGTCGGGCGCTCTCCGCGGTCGTCGCGGCGGCGACGAACCCACGGCGCCGGTCCTCCGAGGACTCGGCGTTCATGCCCATGCTCACGTACGTCAGGCGCCGATGACCGCGCCGCAATGCCCGCTCGACGAGCCGGGCCACCGCCGTCGCGTAGTCGGCGCCGACGTAGGGCACCGGTCCGCCGGCGTCGTTGCGGCGCCCCACGGCGACGTACGGAAAACCGTCGCGGTTGAGCCGGTGCAGTTCCGCGCCGTCGATCTCGCGCCCGAGCAGGATGCACCCGTCAGCCAGGCGCAACCGGTTGTCCTGGTGGAAGATGCGTCGCCGGCCGTCCACCACGGGTGCGCTGGTGAACAGCAGCAGGTCGCAGCCCACCCGCTCGGCGTACTCCTCGATGCCGAGCAGGAACGGGTGGAAGAAGTCCCGGCTGCCGCTGGGGAAAGCGGGCTCATACGTGAACACGCCGATGATCCGGTTGAACCGTGCGGCGAGGCGGCGGGCCACCGGATCGGCGGCGTACCCCGTCTCGGCGATGACCCGCAGCACGCGGTCCCGGGTCTCCGGGGCGATTCGGACCTCGGCGTCGGTGCGGTTGTTCAGCACCAGCGACACCGTCGCCTGGCTGACACCAGCCAACCGCGCGATGTCACGTTGGGTGACGCGTCTGGGGGGAGCGGACACGACGAGTCCTTCCGGTGCGGCTAATGCGTATTAGCGCTCGGCGTTGGGATGGAGCTTGGCGGGTGGGTCGGCCTGTGTCAAGAGGTGGAGTCGAGATTTCCGCCCGATGAACTCCCTGTAGTAATGCGCATTAGCGGGAACGGTTCCCGACCGGACGGCGCCTGGGAGGCGCGAGAGGTGCGCGAAACCGGAGGAGGGGGGCCAGCCTCTTGACAGGAGCCCTTCCGGGCGAGCAACATTCGAGAAACATAGATGCTAATACGTATTAGCCCGGCGGCCCGAGAGGACTCCGACCGGTCGACGAACCTTGTCGTCTTACTGAGAGTTACCGCGTGCCGCCAGCGGCCGGCGCGGAGCACCACGCACGGGACGGCGCCTCCCGTGCTGCCGCCAGACGCCCCCGCACGCCCGGCGCCGTCCGTCGAGAACCGCCAAGCGATCGATCCGACAGAACAGGAAGACGCATGACGCCACCACTTGCCTCGTCCCGACGCGCCGTCCTGGCAGCCGCCGGCGCCGGCCTGCTCGTCGCCGCCATGGCCGGCGCCGCGCCGGCCGCCGCCGACCCTGGCCTCGACTTCCCCCAGTTCACCTACGTGGGCACCGCGTTCGACAAGAGCAAGCTCGCCTACAACCCGACGAACGAGTTCATCTTCCCGAGCGTCATCCGGGCCGCCGACTACTTCGCCCACCCGCTCGGCACCTACTACCTGTACTACGCCCCGCACGAGCGGCCCGGCGGGATCTCCCTCGCGTACTCCGACTCGATCAACGGACCGTGGACCGAATACGATGCCAACCCGCTGATCAGCAACACCTGGCTGCCGCACTACGCCACGGTCAGCCACATCTCCTCACCGCACGCGGTGTGGATCGAGGGCGAGCGCAAGCTGTTCCTCTACTTCCACGGCGAGAACTCCATCACCCGGTACGCGACCTCCGACGACGGCATCCACTTCACCTACGGCGGCACCGCGGTCAGCCGCAACGAGACCACCGGCGGCGAGACCTCCTACGCCCGGGTGTTCGAGCAGTCCGTGTCCCGCCTGGGCACCCGCTACCTGATGCTGTTCATGGACAACCCCACTGCGGCGCTGCCCGGACCGACCGGGCCGGTGTCCCGGCGGATCCGCTGGGCGGTCTCCAACGACGCACGGACCTGGACCATGCAACCCGAACCGATCGTGACCCCGCAGGGCGTCGAAGGCCCGAACGCCTCAGGGCCGTTCTTCCTCCGCTGGAACGACCGCAATCTGGTGATCTACCACGCCGCCGACGGCAACATGCACGCGGTGGACGTCGGGGAGGACTTCGACCAGGAGATCCACCTGGGCATCGTGCACGACTCGATGTCCGCGGCGCCCGACCTCGGCCGATCGGCCGCGCCGACGTTCTACTTCGACGGGCGTACCGCGCACATGTACTACGAGGCCGGCGGCCGGCTCACCGCGACCATCGGGCACGCCACCGCCACCCTGGCCAACCCATTGCCCGAACGGCAGCTGGACTGCACGGTGGACCGGCCGGTCCTGTGGCCGCCCAACCACGAGCTGATCGACGTCACCGTGACCGTGGACCTGCGCGACGGGGTGCTCGGCCCGAACGCGTTCGCCCTGACCGGCGTGACCGGCGGCGACGCCACGGACGTCAGCGGCTTCACCACCGGCACGCCCGCCACGAGCGGCAAGCTGCGGGCCGAACGGGCCGGCAACGGCGGGGACCGCGTCTACCACCTGACCTACGCCGGCCACGACGAGATCGGACGACCGGTCGGCTGCACCGTCACCGTCACCGTCCCGCACGACGAGGGGCAGCCACCCGCGTGATCCTCAACCTACGGCTCCCTAACGGCGGGTAGGGGCGAGGAGACGGAGCAGCCGCGGGAACAGGATGTCCCCGCGGCTGCCTCGTCGATCGTCAGTCGTTGGTGGTGTCCCAGCCGTAGTCGGGCAGGTCGAAGAAGTCGTCGCCGTCGACCCGGTCGACGGTGCCGTCAGCGAGGCCACCGAGCAGCGACTCCACGCCGGTCTGCACGCTCTTCACGAGCATGCCGTGCTGCTTCTGGCCCAGGTCGTCCTGCTGGCCGCGGACCTCGAACAGCACCGTGCCGGTGCCGTTGAGGGCGAACGCCGAGCGGCCCTGACCCGCGTACTCCCGCGCGTCCGGGTGGAAGTACCGGCCCACGGCCGCGAGCTTGGACTGGTCGCCGTACTGCGCCAGCATGCCGTTGGCGACGGTGAGCGCGTAGCGGCGGGACTTGTCCTGGTCGAGCGCCGGCCACGCCGCCTTGTACTTGGCGCCATCCTGCACCCCGAGCGGCGGGTAGTCGAGCGAGACGGAGATGAGGTTGCCGTCCTGCGTACCGCCGGTGAGCCGGTCGCACGGTCCCATGTGGTGCAGGTCGACGTACGCGTCGACCGCGCCCTTCTCCGCCCGCAGTCCGACGTAGACGTCGCGGATGGCGCGCGACTCGGGGGAGAGGAAGAACCCGGCGTCGGTGTCGCGGCCCGGCAGGTCGGTGGCGCGCGGCACGTAGTTGAGGTCGGGGTTGAAGTCGCGGTTGAGGTCGTAGCCGGGCAGGTCGATGCCGTCTCCGCTGAGCCGGTGGTACCAGGCGCGCGGCGCCCCGGCCAGCTGCGGGAACTCCGCCAGCGTCTCGTCCCAGGACCGCACGTTCATCCGCCGGTTGAGCTCGCCACCGTCGGGGTTGACCATGGGCATCGCGACGAAGGTGATCTCGCTGAGGATCTTCCGGGTCTGTGCGTCACCGCTGCTGCCCAGACGCTTGAGGATCGCGAGCAGCGCCTCCGTGCCGGTCCGCTCGTTGCCGTGGATCGCGCTGGTGACCAGCAGCACCTTGTCGCCGGTGCCCACCCGGGCCGCCCACAGCTCCCGGCCCTGCTGGGTGCGCCCGACCACGTCGACGTCCACCCGGCCGCCGCTGGTGCGCTCGATCTGCGCGAGCTGCTCGCCCACCTGCTGGTGGTTGCTCCAGCCCGACCAGGAGGGGCTGTCGGCGATCTTGCAGCTGCCCTGCCCCGGTCCCTCTGGAGCGGCGGCGGAGACGGGTGGGGCGGTGAGGATCGAACCGGCCAGCGCGGCCGTCACGGCGGCGGCCAGCGCGCTTCGGGATCGGAGGATCGTCGAGATCTTGTGTACCTGCACGCGTACTCCTCTCGTGGATCCACTGTCCACCGAGCGAGGCGCAGCTGAGCACCGGGGAGGCTCGGGGGAGCGGACCACCTCTGCCTTTCGGCGATCTTGGCGTGCGCGCCCCCGGCGATGCAATGAGAAGATGCAACTTTGCCAATGAAAATGAAGGTTTCCTACAGACGGTGGAGCTCCGTCCACCTTTTTCCGACAGACGGCAGAAGCCCACGAACCCGCTGCCGTGCTCAAATGGGACTTTTGCCTCCAGTGTGCAGATCAACAACCGCCTCCGTGGACGACGGTGCCGGCGGCGATCGTGTGGGTGACGCGCGCGTCGGCCGGTAGCCCCGCGCCGGCGGCGAACAGGTTGCGATCGAGCACGGCCAGGTCCGCGCGCTTGCCGACCGCGATAGTGCCGCCGTCGGCGTCGTGGTTGACGTACGCCGAGCCGGCGGTGAACGCCGCGAGGGCGACCGACAGCGGCAGCGCCTGCTCCGGGAGGAACGGCGCGTTGTCGCGGTGCTCCGGGTCGATCCGGGTGACGGCGACCTCGATCTCCTCGAGCGGGTTCGCCGTCGTCACCGACCAGTCGCTGCCCATGGCCAGGGTGGCGCCGGAGCGCAGCAGATCACCGAAGGGGTACTGCAGGTCCGCCCGCTCCCGGCCGAGGAACGGCACCGTGAGCTCCTCCATCTGCGGTTCAGTCTGCGCCCAGAAGGCCTGGCAGTTCGCGGCGACCCCCAACTGCCGGAAGCGCGGCACGTCCTGCGGGTGGACGAGTTGCAGATGGGCGATGTGGTGCCGGTTGTCGCGGCGTCCGTTGGCCGTGCGGGCGGCCGCGACGGCGTCGAGGGCGTTGCGTACGGCGCGGTCGCCGATCGCGTGCAGGTGCACCTGGAAGTCGAGCCGGTCCAGTTCGGTCACCGCGGTGGCGAGCAGTTCGGCCTCGACGTACGCCAGGCCGTGGTTCTCGGTGTGGCCGCCGCAGCCGTCGCAGTACGGCTCGAGCAGCGCGCCGGTGTAGTTCTCCAGCACCCCGTCGGTCATGATCTTGATCGTGGTCGGGTGGAAGCTGCCACCGGTCGCCGACTCCCGCTGGGCGAGGAACTCGGGGATCTGGTCGAGGCCGCGGTGCCGGTCCCACCACAGGGCGCCGACGACCCGGGCCGCGAGCCGACCGGACGCGGCGAGCGACCGGTACGCCGCAAGGGTCCCCGGCGTCACCCAGGCGTCCTGCCATCCGGTGATGCCCAGCGAGTGTAGGTGCTCCTGGGCGTTGAGGATGGCCTCCTCCCACTCGGCGCGCCCCGGCAGCGGCACGTGCCGGTCGTTGAAGCCGTACGCCGCGCCCT
Organism: Micromonospora sp. NPDC007230; assembly: GCF_042869115.1. Taxonomy (NCBI): domain Bacteria; kingdom Bacillati; phylum Actinomycetota; class Actinomycetes; order Micromonosporales; family Micromonosporaceae; genus Micromonospora; species Micromonospora sp. NPDC007230. The sequence goes on from NZ_JBIAFE010000009.1 coordinate 141,794, forward strand.
CGTGCAGCGTGCCGGTCGGCTCGCCGGTGGCCGGGTCGCGTTCGATCCGCCCGTCGTCGGGGTCCGGGGTGTCCCTGGTGATGCCGGCGATCTCGAGGGCCCTGGAGTTGACCCAGGCGCCGTGCACGTCCCGGTTGAACAGGAAGACCGGGCGGTCCGGCACGATCGCGTCGAGGTCTTCCTTTCGTGGTGTGCCGCCGGGGAAGTGCTCCATCGCCCAGCCGCCCCCGATGATCCAGGGCTGGTCGGGGTTGTCGGCCGCGTAGCGCGCGATCCGGTCCAGGTACGCGTGCCGGCCGGCGAGGTCGTTGAGCCAGACCCGGAGCCGGTTGCGCCCGGCGAAGGGCGCGTGGATGTGGGCGTCCTGGAAGCCCGGCAGCACCATGGCGCCCGCGGCCTCGATCACCCTGGTCCGCGGGCCGATGAGCTCGGACGCGGGCTCGGAGCCGACCGCGACGATCCGGTCACCGCGTACGGCGACGGCGTCGGACCAGCTGCGGGCGGCGTCGACGGTGTAGACGTCGGCGCCGGTGATGACCAGGTCGGCGTACTCGGTCACGGTGCCTCCCCTTCCGGCCCAACCGCACGGCGGCCCTCGCCTCGGGGTTGGCCCAGGATCGAAGCACAAACCGAAACGCTTCGGCAATGGCTGATGTCGCCGGCCCGCCGCGCGGCCGATCAGTCGAGGCAGAACTCGTTGCCCTCCGGGTCGGCCATCACGATGTGGCCGGCGCCGAGCGGGGGAGCGGGCTCGTGGCGCCCGAGCCGGGTGGCGCCGCGGGAGACCAGCCGCTCGGCCTCCGCCTCCAGGGCCGCCATCCGCGCCTCGCCTTCGAGCCCGGGAGCGGCTCGCACATCGAGGTGCACCCGGTTCTTGACCTGCTTGCGCTCCGGCACCCGCTGGAAGAACAGCCGCGGTCCGGCGCCCTCGGGGTCGACCACCGCCGAGGCGTCGTTGCGGCGCTCGGGCGGCACGCCCATCGCCTCCAGAGCCTGCTCCCACGACTCGAAGCCCTTGGGCGGGTCCTGCACCCGGTAGCCGAGGGCGTCGGCCCAGAACGCCGCCAACCCGGCCGGGTCGGCGCAGTCAAAAGTGATCTGTACGTCGCGGGCCATCTCAGTTCGCCTTTCGTCGGGTCTCTTCGTGAGTGTGCTGGTAGAGGTCGCGGAGCAGGCACACCTCGGCCAGATGGTGGATCAGTTCGCGGTTGATGTGCAGCACCAGCGCTGCCAGGGGACGCTCGGCGTACGGGCCCTCCGCCTCCCCGCACGGGCGGGCGAGGCCGGTTTCGCCGAGGGACTCGACCCCGGCCAGCCACGTGGCGTACTCCGCGTCGAGCTGGGCCAGCGCCGCGGCCGCGGTCGTGGCGTACTCGAACGACTGGTAGTCGGTGGGCGCGCGACCGAAGCGCGCGGCGTTGCGTACCGCGAGCACGCCGACGATCACGTGCCCGAGCCGCCAGGCGATCGTCGTGAACGGTGGCGGGTCGGGCTGCGGCATCGCGAAGTCGATGGTCATCGCGCCGGACCCGGCCTGGACCGGTGCCGCACTGGCGCCACGCGGGCGCACGCTCCAACAGCCGGGCGCCGGCTCCCAGAAGTACTCGTCGTCGGTGAGTCCGTCGAGGCGCTCGCGCAGTTGGGTGGTCCAGTGCCAGGTGAGCTGGTCCCGGAGCAGGGCGTTCCAGGTCTGGTCGGTCATGGTGCCAGCCTCGCGTAGAATGCGGACAGGATCGTTCCGTGATCCCGTGGGACGATGAGCGGGTGACCGTAGAAGCGACGACCGAGCGGGTGCTGCGGTTGCTGGCGCTGCTGCAGCGGCGGCCGTCCTGGACCGCCGCTGAGCTCGCCGGCGAGCTGGGGGTCACCGACCGCTCGGTGCGCCGCGACGTGGAGCGGCTGCGCGCGCTCGGCTATCCCGTGCACGCGACGGCGGGCGTCGGCGGCGGCTACCAGCTCGGCGCGGGTACCCGGCTGCCGCCGCTGCTCCTCGACGACGAGGAGGCGACCGCGACGGCGGTGTCCCTGCGGCTGGCGGCCGGGGGCACGGTCGCCGGCGCGGGCGAGGCGGCGCTGCGGGCGCTCGCGAAGCTCGACCAGGTGATGCCGCCCCGGCTGCGCGCCGAGGTGCGGGCGGTGCACGGCGCCACCGAGACCCTGGTCGACCCCGGGGTCGAGATCGACGGGGAGCTGCTGGTGACGCTCGCCCGGGCCTGTCGCGACGCCGTGCGGGTGCGGTTCCGGTACGCCGGCCGCGACGGCGGGGACCGCGAGCGTACGGCCGAACCGGTGCGGATGGTCACCACCGGCCGCCGCTGGTACCTGATGGCCTGGGACGTCGACCGAGACGACTGGCGCACGTTCCGGCTGGACCGGATGCGCGAGGTGGTGGCGACGACCTGGCGCTTCCGGGCGAGGGAGCACCCCGACCCGGTCGCCCACGTGCAGCGGTCCGTGACCGAGGCGCCGTACCGGTATCTCGCCCGGGTGCGGCTGCACGCCCGGCCCGACCGGGTGCGGGAGCTGGTGCCACCCCAGGTGGGGCGCGTCGAGGACGACCGCGACGGGTGGTGCGTGCTCGTCGTCGGCGGCGACAACCTGGACTGGCTCGCCGTGCGGGTGGCCGGGCTGGGCTTCGAGGCGGAGATGCTGGAGCCTCCGGAGCTGCGGGAAGCGACCGCTCGGCTCGCCCGGCGCCTCGCGGCGATGGCCGGGATCAGTCGATGAGCTGCTGTCCGCTGCCGGATCGCAGCCGGTACCGGTAGCCCAAGCCGGCAGCGGAGGAGGCGGATGGCTGCGCACCCACCTCCTCCGGCGTACGAGCGACGCGCCCGGCCGGTGGGTCAGCGGCTGAGCCGCTGGTAGCGGCGGACCGCCAGCGGCGCGACCAGCACGATGAGCAGCAGCGGCCAGCCGACCGCCAACGGCAGCGGATGCTGCGCCGCCCACGACTCGCCGCCGATGCCCGGGTTGCCGAACAACTCCCGCGCGGCCGCCACGGTGGCGGACAGCGGATTCCACGCGGCCACCGCACCCAGCCACTGCGGCAGCAGGTCCGGGGCGACGAAGACGTTGGACAGGGCAGTGAGCGGGAAGGCCAGCGGGAACACGATCACCGAGACCGTGTCCGGGTTCGGCACGAGCAGGCCGAACAGGATGCCCACCCAGGTGAGCGCGAGCCGCAGCAGCAGGATCAGGCCCACCGCCGCCAGCGCGTCGCCCACCCCGTTGCGCCACCGCCAACCCACGAGCAGGCCGCAGACCACCAGCGTGGCCAGTTCCAGCACGGCCCGGGCGAGATCGGCGCAGGCCCGCCCGGTGAGCAGTGCGGACCGGGCCATCGGCATGGACCGGAACCGGTCGACCACGCCACGGCTGGCGTCGGCGGCGACCGCCGACGCGGTGGCGCCGAGGCCGTAGAGCATCGTCATCACGAACACGCCGGGCAGCAGGAACTCCCGGTAGTTGCCGTTGCCGGGCACCGCCATGCCGCTGCCGAACACGTAACCGAAGACGAGCACGAACATGATCGGCAGGCTGAAGTAGAGGATGATCTCCTCGGGCGACCGGACCACGTGCCGCATGTTCCGCCCGGCCATCACCCAACCGTCGGCCACCGCCCAGCCGAGCCGGGCCAGCGGACCGGCGGGCGACCGCACCTCGGTGGGTTCCGCCGCGCCGCGCCGGGAGTCGACTGTCGTGCTCACGCCGCCACCTCCTCGCGGGTACCGGCCGACTGGTGCCCGGTGAGCCGTAGGAACGCCTCGTCCAGGGTGGGCCGGCGCAGGACGACGTCCTCGACCGCCACACCGTGCTCCTGCAGCGCCCGCATGACGTCTGCGAGCGCGCCGATCCGGTCCACGACGGGCACGCTGAGCTGCCGGATCTCCACGTCCACGGACACCGGCCCGCCGGTGATCCGTTCGACGACGCCGGCGGCGGCCGGCAACTGCGCGGCGTGCCGGACCACCAGCTCGATCCGGTCCTCGCCGATCCGGGCCTTCAGCTCGGCCGAGGTGCCCTCGGCCACCACCCGGCCGGCGTCCACCACCGAGATCCGGTCGGCCAGCTGGTCCGCCTCCTCCAGGTACTGCGTGGTGAGCAGCACCGTGGTGCCGCCCGCGACGAGCGACCGGACCGCCTCCCACAGGCCGTTTCGGCTGCGCGGGTCCAGCCCGGTGGTGGGCTCGTCAAGAAACAGCACCCGCGGGGTGGTGATCAGGCTGGCGGCGAGGTCGAGCCGCCGGCGCATCCCACCGGAGTACGCCCCGGCCGAGCGGTCCGCGGCGTCGGCGAGCCCGAACTGGTCGAGCAGCTCGTCGGCCCGACGCCGGGCCACCCGCGCCGGCAGGTGCCGCAGCCGGCCGAACAGGATCAGGTTCTGCCGCCCGCTGAGGATCTCGTCGACCGCGGCGTACTGCCCGGTCAACCCGACCAGCGCGCGGACCCGATCGGGGTGCCGGGCCACGTCGTACCCGGCCACCCGCGCGTGCCCGGCGTCGAAGCGCAGCAGGGTGGCCAGGATCCGTACCGCGGTGGTCTTGCCCGCGCCGTTCGGGCCGAGCAGTCCGCAGACCGTGCCGGCCGGCACAGTCAGGTCGAACCCGTCGAGTGCCGGCGTGCCGCCGTACGACTTGCGCAGCCCCTCGGCGACGACGGCTGATGTTTCGTAGGTCATGCCAGCAGCCTGGCCGGCCGCGCTGACCGGCCGCGCACCGTCCGCTGACGGCGACTGTGCCCGCCGTCAGCGCCCGTCCAACAGCGCGAGCGCCCGCTCCCGGCCCAGCCCAGCGCCCCGGGCGAAGGCCCGCTCGAACGCCCCGTCCCCTAGCTGCGCCCGGGCGGCCGCCGCCACCGGCGCGGCCTGCGCCGCCTCGCCGGCGCCGGTACCGCGCAGCAGCGCTGACACCGACCCGAGCAACAGCGCCGCCCGCTCGGCCTCACCGCGCCGCAGCACCGGCCCGACCAGGCCCTCCACCGCGGCGCCGACGGTCGGCACGTCCCACACCCCGAAGGTCGCGCCCAGCACCTCCCGGTAGCGGGCGCGGGCCGTCGGCGCGTCCCCGACCGCGTCGGCAATCTGTCCGAGCGCGACCAACGCCGCCAGCCGCACCACCTCGGCGCCGAACCAACCGGCCGGGCACTCCGCCACCGCCTGCTCGCACAACTGCCGGGCCCGGTCCAGGTCACCGCTGCGCCGGGCGATCTCGCCGAGCCCGTAGTGGGCCGCGGCCACCAACTCCGGCGCCCCGGCCGGCTGCGCGACCTCCACCACCCGGCGATAGTCGGCGCCCGCCCCGTCCAGGTCACCGACCCCGAGCCGCCCGTCCGCCCGGGTACGCAGCAACTCGGCCATGTCGAGCGCCGAGCCGAGCTCGCGCGCCAACCGCAGCGCCTCCGCCATCGGTTCGGCTGCCGCCGCGGAATCCCCGACCCGATAGGCACCCTCGGCGAGCGTGCTCAGGACCAGGATCATGCCCCACCGTTCGCCGATCGCGCGGAAACCGTCGCGGGCGACCGCCAGCTCCGCGCGGGCCTCGTCGTACCGGCCGTTGAGCAGCCACAACATGGCCAGCCCGAGCGACCCCAGGGCCTGGCTCCACGGATCACCACCGAGCAACTCGTCCCGCCGCTGCGTGAGCAGCGACAACCGCTCCGGTGACGGGGGACCGGCGGTCATCCCGGACAGGTAGAGCAGGAACGGGTACGCGGGCGGCCGGCCCAGACCCCAGAGGATCTCGCTGGCCGCCAACGGGTTCGCGCTGCCGCATCCGCTCACCGCGGCGACCAGCAGGCAGAGCGCGTACTCCTCGGCGAGCCCCGGCGGCGGGGCGCCGAGCCGGTCGACGAGCCGGCCGGCCAGCGCGGCGCCCTCGGCCCGCAGGCCCCGCAGCCACCAGTAGAACGACAGGGCGGCGACCAGCCGCAACGCGACGCCGGTGTCATCGCCCGCCACCGCCCGGCGCAGCGCGGCGAGCAGGTCATCGCGGTCGGCGTCCAGCCGCCGCAGCCACTCCAGCTGCGCCGCACCCCGCAACCCGACGTCGCCCGCCCGAGCGAGGTCGAGAAAGTACGCCGCATGCGCGTGGCGCAGCCGGTCGACCTCGCCCGCCTCGGCGAGCCGCTCGGCCGCGAACGCGCGCACCGTCTCCAACATGCGGAAACGCCCGTCGGTCGCGTCCACCAGCGACTTCTCCACCAGGCTCGTCAGCACGTCGAGCACGTCCGCGCCCACCGGCGCGCAGACCCGCTCGATGGCCGCCAGGTCGGCGCTGCCGGTGAACACGCTCAGCCGGCGCGCCAGCCGCCGCTCCGGCTCGTCCAGCAGATCCCAGCTCCACCGCACCACCGCCCGCAACGTCTGGTGCCGCGGCTCGGCCACCCGGCTGCCCCGGTTCAGCAACCGGAACCGGTCGTCCAGCCGAGCCGCCACCTCCGCCGCCGGCAGCGCCCGCAACCGCGCCGCGGCCAGCTCGATCGCCAGCGGCAAACCGTCGAGGGTACGGCAGATCCGCAGCACCGCCGCCACCGTGCTCGCGTCCACCGCGAACCCCGGCGCCACATCGGCGGCGCGGTCCGCGAACAGCCGCACCGCGGCGTACTCCCGGGCCAACTCGGCCGGGACGCTGCCGGACGGCACCGGCAGCCCGACCACCGGGCAGAGCGCCTCACCGGTCACACCGAGCGGTTCCCGGCTGGTGGCCAGGACCCGGACCATCGGGGCGGCCCGCAGCAGCCGGGCGGTGAGCCGGGCCGCCTCGGCCACCACATGCTCGCAGTTATCGAGCAGGAGCAGCAGCCGGCGGTCGGCGAGCGCCGCGACCAGCCGGTCGGTGACGTCGCGGGGCCCGCCCGGCACGCGCAGCGCGGCGTCGCGCAGGTCGAGCGCGGCCAGCACCGCCGGGGCGACCTCCGCACCGGCCGGCACCGCAGCCAACTCGACCAGGCACACCTCGCCGCCGTGCCGGGCGGCGGCCTCAAGACCCAACCGGGTCTTCCCCACGCCGCCCGGGCCGTGCAGCGTGACCAGCCGAGCCTCGCCGAGCAGCTTGCCGAGGCGGCGCAGTTCCTCCTCCCGGCCCACGAAGCTGCTCAACTGGCCGGGCAGCGAGGGCAGCCGGGGCGGGGCGTCGGCTCGGGGTTCGACCTCGTCGCGCAGCAGGGTCGCGTGCAACGCGACCAGCTCGGCGGACGGGTCGGTGCCCAGTTCGTCGGCGAGCACCCGACGAAGGTCCGCGAAGGCGGTGAGCGCCTCGGCCCGGCGGCCGTCGGCGCGCAGCACACGCATCAGCTGGCCGTGCAGCCGCTCCCGCAACGGGTGCGCGGCCACCAGCTCCCGCAGCTCGGCCACCAGTGTCCCGACGCCAGACGATCCGGGCACCGCCAGCCGCAGCTCCGCCTCGATCCGCTCCTCCGTCGCGGCAAGCCGCCGATCCCGCAGCCGCGCCGCCTGCGCCGCGGCGAACGGCGCCTCCGGCACATCCGCCAGCGGTTCCCCGCGCCACAACGCGAGCGCCTCGCGCAGCAGGTCGGCGGCTCGGCGCGGATCACCGCCGCCGAGCGCGGCCCGCCCCGAGTCGGCCAGGCGGACGAACCGGTGCACGTCGACGTCCTCCGGGTCGACCGCCAGCCGGTAGCCCGCCGGATGGAACTCGACCGGATCGACCGGCCCGGTCGACAGCACCTGACGCAGCCGGGACACCTGCGACTGCAGCGCGTTCGCCACGCCGGCCGGCGGTTCGGCGCCGTAGAGGCCGTCGATCAGCCGCCCCCGCGGCACCACCCGCCCGCCGTCGAGCAGCAACAGCACCAGCAGCGCACGCAGCCGCGGCCCGCCGACGGTCAACCGGCGACCGTCGGCGGTATACACCTCGGTCGCGCCCAGGATGCCGAACCGCACGGCGTCGATTGTCGCTCAGGCGTTCCTGGTCGACGGTCACCGCCCACCGGTTCGGGTTCACCTGCGAAATGCGCAGGTGCGTCGAGCGCGGCCCCGATCGACTCCGTCAAATAAAATGGCGCTCATGGTCGCAACCTGGTGGCCGCGCCGCCCCTACCGGCGTCCCCGCCTCGCCAGCCCCTGCCACCACCGTCCCACCGACCCGAGAGCCGCTCGATGACGGACCCCGTCGCTGGCTTTTCCCGCCCAGCCGGATGGTGGCTGCGCATCGTGTTCGGAGTCATCGGGCTGGCCTCCCTCGTCCTCGGCTACATCGGCTTCGAGCGCCTGCTCGCGGTACGGCCCGAGACCGCCCACGACCCGTACGACGTGCTCTACTACGACCTGCAACTCTTCGTCCTCAGCGCCGAGCCCTTCCAGAACGCCGGCCCCTACCCGTGGCAGCTGCAGGTCGCCCGGTTCACCGCCCCGCTGTTCACCCTCCTCGCCGTGGCCGAGACCGGCCGGCTGCTGCTGGCCGCCGAGATCCGCCGCCTGCGCGCCCGACGAGCCCGCGATCACGTCCTGGTCTGCGGCGACTCCCAGTTCGCCCACATGCTCGCCGACCGGCTCTTCGCCGACGGCGAACGCGTGGTCGTGGTGCGCTCCGAACCGTTCGGACCGCTGGAATACCGCCAGCGCCGCTATCTCGGCGTCGTCGGCGACCCGACCAGCCCGGAAGTGCTGCGCGGCGCGGGGCTGCCCCTGGCCCACACCATCTACGCCTGCACCGACGACGCCGACCGCAACCACGCGATCGCCAACACCGCCAGCCGACTCGTCCAGGACCGGCGGCAACCACCTCGGGTCTACGTGCAGGTCCACGACCCCGAGATGTGCCTGTCCCTGCAGGCCCGCCGACTCGGCGCCGCCGGATCCAGCCGACTACGGCTGGACTACTTCCACGTCGACGACGTCGCCGCCCGCGCGCTGCACCGCCACCACCCACTGCCACCCGCGACCGGCCGACCGACGAGGGTCCTCATCGCCGGCACCGGCCCCTTCCGCCGAGCCCTCCTGGTGGAAACCGCCCGGCACTGGCGAGCCCGCCGCGCCGACACCCCTCCCGGTCACCTCGTCACACCCCTGCGGGTGGACCTCGTCGCCCCGGACGCCAGCACCGAACTGGCCCTCGCGGCGTCCCGCTACCCGTTCCTGACCACCGTCTGCCAGCTCGCCGCGTACAACCTGGACCTCGACCGCCTCGTCGAGCTCGCCCCGCTCGAACGCGACCACTACGACCGCATCTACATCTGCGCCCCGGAGGAGACCAGCGGCCTGCAGTTCGTGCTGGACACGCCCGCCCTCTGGCAGGGCGCGGAGAGTTCCGTGTTCGTACCGGTCTATCGGCAGGCCGCGCTCGCCGCCGCCTTCCACGGCGACTCCCGCCACGACCTCCTCGACGAGGTGCACGGCAAGCTCCGCCTCTACCCGGTGCTGACCCGCGCCTGCGACGCCCGACTGATCGCCGAGGATCTCACCGAACGGCTGGCCCGGCTGATCCACGACCGCTACCTGCAAGCCCAGCAGCGCGCCGGAGTACGCCCCGGCGACGCGCCGGCGATGGTGGACTGGTCACGACTGCCCGAGTCACTGCGGCGAGCCAACCGGGCCCACGTCCAGGACATCGCCGCCAAGCTGTTGAACCTCGGCTGCGTCGTGGCACCCCGGCACGGCAGCACCGGCGACGCCTCCGCCGCCGGGCTGGCCATCGACGACCGGATCGAGGAACTCGCCCGCCTCGAGCACGAACGGTGGTGCCGGGAACGACGAGGAGAAGGCTGGACGTACGGCGAACCCCGCGACGACGCCCGGCGACGACACCCGGCGCTGCGGCCGTGGGACGAACTGACTCCCGAGGTCCAGGAGCAGAACCGCGAGGAGATCCGGGCACTGCCCGACGTGCTGTCCGACAACGGGTTCGAGCTGATCCGGCTGGCACCCGCGATGCCCGCGCAGCGGAGGGGACCGGGGAATGTCCGCTGATTCCGTACCGGTGCGGGTCGGCATCACCGGCCACATCAACCTGACCCGCGCCACCGAGGGGCTCGTCGCCGACGCGCTCCGCGTCGAGCTACGCCGGATCAGTGACCGGCCGGTGCACGGCGTCACCTGCCTGGCGGCCGGCGCCGATCAGGTCTTCGCGCGCACGATTCTGGCCACCGGCGGCACGTACGAGGTGATTCTGCCGGCTCGGGACTACCGGACCGCCGTGATCCACCCCGGGAACCGGGCCGCCTTCGACGAGCTGCTGGCCCGGGCGGTCGAGGTCGTCCACACCGGGTACGACCGCTCGGGCACCGCCGCCTACGTGGCGGCCAACCGGGAACTGGTGCGACGGGTGCAGCGACTCGTGGCGGTGTGGGACGGCGAACCCGGCTGCCACGCGGCGTCGACGGACCGGACGATCGACTTGGCGCGGGAACACGGCATCCCCACCACGATCCTCTGGCCCGACGGCGCCCGTCGAGTGCTCCGCGAGGATTGACGGGTCGGCAACCGCGGACGGCTGCCCGCTGCGAAACCGTCGGCGGGCTGCTGGACCGGGCCCGGACGCCGAGCAAGGGCCGGCGCCTGCCACGGCGGAGGACTGTTGCGCCAGCATTAACGATTTGCGGCATTGGCCTGCGAGGCAGGCCGTCCGCGTCCGATGTTGGCACCACGGGCATGCGACTCCTGGACCGTTCCGTCACGCACGCGCACGGGCCGGGAACGTGCCTCGGCGAGGGAGGCTGGGGTGGCGACCTACACGTACCGATGTTCCCGACACGGCGATTTCGCCGTGTCGTTTCCGATCGGCGAGGCGACCGCACGTGTCCCGTGTTCGGTGTGCGGCAGCGACGGGGCCAGAGTGATCTCCGCGCCGCTGCTCATCCGCACGCCACGTCCGTTGGCCGTGGCGATCGACCGCGCGGCGCAGAGCGCGGAAAGACCCGACGTGGTGTCGTCGATTCCCGGCAGGCAGCAGGCGGGACGCCGCCCGGCGAACCCCCTCCAGGCTCGCCTCCCACGACGATGAACGTGGGATAGGACCCGGCATCGGATGTCCCAGGGGGCCGCGGCACGGCACTCGGCGAAGGGAAGCGGCTCATCGGTATTGTGGCGTGGAAACCCGGCCGTTTACGGCCGGGAGGACACGACGCTCCCTCCCTTCGGTGATCGTCTTACATGGACGGTTGGTAGGGTGTGAGGGGTGGGTGAGGTGGTGAAGCGGGCTTACAAGTACCGCTTCTACCCGTCTCCTGAACAGGCCGAACAGTTGAACCGCACCTTCGGGTGCGTGCGTCTGGTGTACAACCGGGCGCTTGAGGCGCGCACCCGGGCGTGGGCAGTGGATCGTCAGCGCACCACCTATGTGCAGTCGTCGGGGTGGCTGACCGAGTGGAAGCGCACCGAGGAGCTGGCGTTCCTGAACGAGGTGTCGTCGGTGCCGTTGCAGCAGACGTTGCGGCATCTGCAGGCGGGGTTCGTGGCGTTCTGGGACAAGCGGTCCCGGTATCCGAGGTTCAAGTCCAAGCGCAAGTCGCGGGCGTCGGCCGAATACACCCGCTCCGCGTTCCGATGGCGTGACGGCCGGCTCACGTTGGCGAAGATGAACACCCCGCTGAACATCGTGTGGTCCCGACCGTTGCCGGAGGGGGCGGAACCGTCCACGGTCACGGTGTCCCGGGACGCCGCCGGCCGCTGGTTCGTCTCCCTGCTGGTGGAAGACCCCACGGTGAAGCCGCTGCCGCTTGCAGCGGCGGAGGTTGGTGTGGACGCGGGCATCACCAGCCTGCTCACCCTGTCCCACCCGATCCCCGGAATCAGCGACGAGCACGGAAAGGTGGCCAACCCGCGTTACGGGCAGGCCGACCGGCGCAAGCTCGCCAAGGCGCAGCGGAACCTCGCCCGCAAGGAGGAGGGCTCCAACAACCGGGCCAAAGCCCGAATGACGGTGGCCCGCATCCACGCCCGTATCGCCGACCGGCGTCGGGACCATCTGCACAAGCTGACCACTCGACTCGTCCGTGAGACTCAAACGGTCGCGATCGAAGACCTCAGCGTGCGTAACATGCTCCGCAACCGCCGCCTGGCCCGCGTCATCTCCGACGCGGCCTGGGGCCAGTTCCGCAGCATGCTGGAGTACAAGGCCACCTGGTACGGGCGTGAGGTGATCCCCGTCGACCGGTGGCTGCCCTCGTCCAAAACCTGCTCCGGGTGCGGGCGGATCAACACCACCCTCGCACTCAACGTCCGCTCGTGGACGTGCCCGGGTTGCGGGGTCGAGCATGACCGGGACATCAACGCCGCTAAGAACATCCTCGCCGCCGGGCTGGCGGAGAGGTAAAACGCCTGCGGAGCTGATGTAAGACCTCAAGGGAAGATCCTCCCGGAAAGGCAGTCGGCGATGAAACAGGAAACCTCACGGGCGACCGTGAGAATCCTGGCCCTTCAGGGCCGGGAGGATGTCAAGCCCGAAGTGTTGTTCCCACTGGACTCGGCCAGGAGTTTCACCGACCAGGCGAAGGTCGGTCACAACAGATGGCACCCGGACATCCCGCCCGCGGTCACCGTCCGGCCCGGCCAATCGTTCCGCGTGCACTGCCGCGAGTGGTTCGACGGCGCCATCCACAACGACGACTCGGCGGTGGACGTGCGGGACGCGCCCCTGTCGAAGGTCCACGCCCTCAGCGGGCCGTTCGCGGTGCAGGGTGCCGAGCCCGGCGACCTGCTCGTGGTTGACATCCTCGACGTCGGCCCCATCCCGCAGGAGGACTCGGGCCCCCTCGCCGGCCAGGGCTGGGGATACACCGGGATCTTTCCCAAACGCAACGGCGGGGGTTTCCTCACCGACTACTTCCCCGACGCCTACAAGGCGGTCTGGGACTTTGCCGGGCAGAAGGCCACGTCACGGCACATCCCGGGGGTCACGTTCACCGGAATGATCCATCCCGGACTGATGGGGACCGCCCCGTCGGCCCAGCTGCTGGCGACCTGGAACCAACGGGAAACGGCGCTGCGGGCCACCGATCCCGACCGGGTGCCGCCACTGTCACTGCCACCCGAGCCGCGTGACGCGATCCTCGGAACGCTGAACGGCGCCGACTTCGACCGGGTGGCGGCGGAAGCGGCCCGGACGGCGCCGCCCCGGGAAAACGGTGGGAACCAGGACATCAAGAACCTCACCAAGGGATCACGGGTCTTCTATCCGGTCTACGTCCCGGGCGCCAACCTGTCCGTCGGCGACCTCCATTTCTCCCAGGGCGACGGGGAGATCACGTTCTGCGGCGCCATCGAAATGGGCGGCTTCATCGACCTGCACGTCGACCTCATCAAGGGCGGCATGAGCACCTACGGCGTCTCGGAGAACGTCATCTTCCTGCCGGGAAACACCAACCCGCAGTACTGCCAGTGGCTGGCCTTCTCCGGCATCTCCGTGACGCTGGACGGCGAACAGCGCTACCTGGACTCCCAGCTGGCGTTCCAGCGAGCCTGCCTGCATGCCATCGACTACCTGACCAAATTCGGCTACACCCCGGAACAGGCCTACCTCCTCCTCGGCGCCGCGCCGATCGAGGGACGGTTCTCCGGGGTGGTGGACATCCCGGACTCCTGTGCCACCGTCTACATCCCGACCGAGATCTTCAACTTCGACGTGCGGCCGTCGGCCGGCGGACCGACCAGGATCGATCCAGGCCAGGGTGCGCCGAAGGCGAGCTTCTGAGGGACGCCTCATCCTGCGGCGAGCAGCTTCTTCTGCACCTTGCCCATCGCGTTGCGCGGTAGCTGCTCCACCAGATGGATCTGCCGCGGGCGTTTGTGCGCGGCGATCCGGCCGGCCACGAACTCGATGAGCTGCGCCTCGCTCGCCGCGTCGGCGACCACGTAGGCGACCACCTGCTGCCCGAGGTCGGGATGGGGCGCGCCGACCACGGCCGCCTCCCGGACCCCGGGATGGGCGAGCAGCGCGTCCTCCACCTCGCCCGCCCCGATCCGGTACCCACCACTCTTGATCATGTCGATGGACGCGCGGCCCATGATCCGGTGCCACCCGTCGGCGTCGACGGTGGCGATGTCGCCGGTGCGGAACCAGCCGTCCGAGGTGAACGACTCCCGGTGGGCCTCCGGCCGGTTGAGGTACCCGCGGAACATCATCGGCCCACGCACCCGGAGCTCGCCGGGGGACTCCCCGTCGGGTGCCACCGGGCCGCCGTCCTCGCCGACCAACCGGGTCTCGACTCCGGCCAGTGGCGTGCCGACGAAGCCGGGCCGGCGCGCGCCGTCCGCGCGTCCGCTGACCGTGATCAGCGTCTCGGTCATCCCGTACCGCTCGACCGGCGGCTGGCCGGTGAGCTCGGCGAGCCGCGTGAAGACGGGCAGCGGCAGCGGTGCGCTGCCGCTGACCAGCAGCCGAGCCGACGACAGGGCCCGGGCGGCGGGCGGATCGGCGCAGACCCGCGACCACACGGTCGGCACGCCGAAGTACAGGGTGCCGCCGGCGGCGGCGTACGCGTCCGGCGTGGGACGGCCGGTGTGGGCCAGCCGGGACCCGACCCGTAGCGCACCCAGCACCCCGAGCACGAGGCCGTGTACGTGGAACAGGGGCAGACCGTGCACCAGCAGATCCTCGGGTGTCCACGACCAGGCGTCGGCCAGGGCGTCCAGGTCGGCGGCGATCGCCTGCCGGGGGATCACCGCTCCCTTCGGCGCTCCCGTGGTGCCGGAGGTGTAGAGGATCAGCGCGGGGCTCTGCGGCGCCGGCTCGGGATGGCCGCTGCTCGAGCGGGCGCCCAGGTCGACGGCGACGACGGGAATCCGTCCGTCCGCTGGCGCTGCGCCGTCCTCGACGGCCGGGGGGACGAGCAGCAGCGAGGCGGCGGAGTCGCGCAGCACGTGGTCCCGCTCGGTCGGGCCGGAATCCGGCGGCACCGGTGCGACGGGCACGCCGGCGAGTAGGCCGGCGACCACGGCCACCACGGTTTCCATGCTGGCCGTCGCCCAGATCGCCATCGCGTCGCTGCCGGCGATCCGTTCGGCGAGGGCGGTAGCGGCGGCGAGCAGTTCCTCCCGCGACGCCCGCCGGTCCCCGACCCGGATCGCGTCGGCGTCGTCACCGAACGCCCCGGACAAGGCCGGCAGCAGCACCTCGTGGCTTCCCTCGGGTGGTCTCAGTCCAGCAGCCAGGCCTGCATCTGGCTGCCGTCCGGTGTCGGGCTGATCGCGAGCAGCGCGAACGAGACGGCCGCGGTGACGCCGGCGCCGAGCAGGTAGCCGGCCGCGAGCAGACCGTGGAGCGCCAGGAGGGTACGCGTGCCGGGGGGCCGTTCCGCGTGGATCGACTGCCGGGCACCACTGGCCACGTCCGTCATCGCCTGACGGTACCGCCCGGCCGCCCTCCCCGTGTGCCCCGTACCCCGGGCATGCATGCGCGACGTACCCGGGCCGCTATCAGCGGCCCGGGTGCCGTCGACGTGGGCCGAGGCCCGACCGGTGTCGCTACCGGCTGCTCTTGAGGTTCTGGTAGAGCTGCTCGGGGTCGCGGACGAAGTCCATCTTCTTGTCCCGCGCCCGGGCGAAGTCGTCGATCATGTGTTGCACTTCGCCGGGGGTGAACCGTCGGTCCTCGTCACCTTCCTTCTTCAGCCAGTTGATCACGTCGTCGTAGTTCTTCCAGTCCTTTTTGCCCATCAGGCGTTCGATGTCGGTGACGTCGTAGTCCTTCTGCATCGCCTGGCTGGACGGGTCGTGGATCTTCATCGACTGCTCCTCCCCGTGACGGCATTCTTCGCCCGATTGCCCGTGGTGCAGGCGAGCAAACGGGCGGGCTGGGGAGCACTCCGGGCCGCGGGCGGCGTTCGGGACCGGCCGTTGCGGGTACGCGGGGCGGGTGGCGGAGCTGCTGGAGGACGGCGACATCTACTTCCTCTACCGCCCCCGTGTGGAGGAGGAGCACGTCGACTCCCTGGAGGAGGTGCAGCGGCTGTTGGTGGTGCTGCACCCGTGGCACGGGAGGCACCTGCGGCTGCTGATCATCGGCCGCAAACGCCTGCCCGACATCGACGAGCACGACCGCTTCTGGGCGTTCGTCGACGAGGTCGTGGATCGGCCCGAGCAGCTGCACGAGGCGGTGCAGGCGCGGGCGTACCGGACGAGGACCCGCGACCGGCGGCGGCAGCCGCCGGCGCGGCCCGTGGCGGAGGGCGCGTACGTGATCGCCCGGCACGACGACCACACGCACCTGGCGTACGAGCTGGAACTGCCGCTGCGGCCCGGCGAGGCGCAGCACGAGCTGAGCATCGAGCCGGAGGCGAGTTACATCGTCACGGTCAAGAACCCGCGGGCGCCTTCCCCGCCCGGGGTCGGCCTCGGCCGGTCGCGCAAGGTCAAGCTGCCCGCCGCGCTGCAGCAGAAGTTCCACGGTCGCCGCTTCGCCCCGCTCGATCCGCCCGGCTTCCTCGACCACCCCGGGACCGAGCTCGTGCTCATCGGCGCCGCCCACGACGCTTCGCAGGAGTTGCGGGTCGACCTGGACGCGGAGGTCGACCGGGCGGAGCGGAGCACGGTCTTCGGAGACCTGCGGATCAGCCGCCGGGACCGCCCGGTCGCCCCGCTCTTCGAGGGCAGATGGGCCTGACCAGAACGGGCGTCACGCGTCGGGAGTCCCCGGTTGTTGGTGGCCGGCCAGCCGGAACCCGACGCCGCGTACCGCGACGATGGTGACGCCGGTGCCGAGTTCGGTGAGCTTGCGCCGTAGCCGCTTCACCAGCGACTGCACATCCGCCTTGCGCTCCCGCCCTTCGTCACGCCAGACCGATCGGTGCAGCTCGGGGTAGCTCCAGGCCCGGATCGGCTCGGTGGTCAGGCAGGCCAGCAAGTCGTGCTCGAGGCGGGTGAGGCTGATCTCGCGGTCCCGCCAGCGGGCGGTGGACCGGGCCGAGTCGATCAGCAGGATGTCGTCGGCTCCGGTGGACGGGGCGGCGGGTGGCGGCGCGGCCGCCGCCCGGGCAAGCCGCTGCGGCGTCGCGATCAGCCTGCGCAGCTCGTCGAGATCGGCGACCAGCAGCAGCGGCGCGACGCCGTCGAGGCGTTCGGCGAGCCGGAGCCGCTCGGCCGGCGACGGCGTCACCGCGATCAACAGCGGGAACAGTTCCGCGGCCGGCTCGGACTGGTCCGGCACCCTGCTTTCCTCGTCCTCGGCCACTGCACCCCACCCCGAACGGTGGGCAAAATCTGCCCAACTTCGCTATGGCCCTGACAGTAATTGTCAATCATGCCGCCAACCAGGCAACCGTTAGTGAGAAGTTGCTTACGTAGCGTCCTTGATCGCGCTTTCCTCTAGATCATAGTGTCCACCCTGGGCAGTCGACGTGACCCGCGCGGCGCCCTGAGGGGGCATGGGGAGTTCGTCCATTCCGGGTGTGATCCAAACGGGAGTCTCCCGCACCCTTCGCCATGACTCGATCAACTGCGGGTCGTCTCTGGAGGAGGCAGCACCAATGCTAAGACGTCCACACAGGAAGCGCATCGCCAGATGTCTGGTGAGCGCCGGCGCGGCGATCGCCCTCGTCGCAACAGGATTGGCCACCGGTTCAGGTGCACAGGCGGCACAGGCCGGGACGGGAGCAGCCTCCGCCTCTGACAAGATCCGCCCGGACCTGGCCAAGCAGCTGCAGGGCAAGACCGAGGGCGACTTCTGGATCCACTTCAAGGCCAAGGCAGACCTGAGCAAGGCCACCGGAATCACGGACTGGGCCAAGCGGGGCACCGCGGTCGCGGAGGCGTTGCAGAAGACCGCCGCCGAGAGCCAGGCCAAGATCAAGGCTGAGCTCGAGAGCTCGGGTGTGAAGTACCAGACCTTCTGGGCGACCAACGCCATCAAGGTCACCGGCGGGTCGTCCACGATGGCCCAGAACTTCGCCGCCCACGCCGAGGTCGACGGCCTGTACGCCCCCATGGAGTACAAGGTTCCCGAGGTCACCAAGGGCACCAACGAGAAGACCGTCAACGCCCTCGAGTGGGGCATCGCCAACATCAACGCCGACGACGTCTGGTCCCAGTACGGCGTCAAAGGCGCGGGCATCACGGTGGCGAACATCGACACCGGCGTCCAGTTCGACCACCCCGCCCTGGTGAACTCCTACCGCGGCAACAACGGCGACGGCACGTTCGACCACAACTACAACTGGTTCAACGCCGCCGGGACCTGCGCCGCCGCGCCCTGCGACAGCAACGGCCACGGCACGCACACCATGGGCACCATGGCCGGCACCGACGGCGCGAACCAGATCGGCGTCGCCCCCGAGGTCAAGTGGATCGCCGCGAACGGCTGCTGCCCCAGCGACGCCGCACTGATCTCCTCCGGCCAGTGGATGCTCCAGCCCCGGGACCTCAACGGTCAGAACCCGGACGCCAGCAAGCGGCCGAACATCATCAACAACTCGTGGGGTACCACGGCACCCTCCAACGAACCGTTCATGGAGGACGTGACCAACGCTTGGGCCGCGTCGGGCATCTTCGGCGCCTGGTCCAACGGCAACAACGGTCCGTCCTGCCAGACCAGCGGCTCGCCGGGCAGCCGGATCAACAACTACTCCGCCGGCGCCTACGACATCAACAACAACATCGCCAGCTTCTCCTCCCGGGGCGCCGGGCAGGACGGCGCGATCAAGCCGAACATCTCGGCCCCCGGCGTGAACGTCCGGTCGAGCGTTCCGGGCAGCAGCTACGCCAGCTTCAACGGCACCTCCATGGCCAGCCCGCACCTCGCGGGCGCGGTCGCGCTGCTGTGGTCGGCGGCACCGGCGCTGGTCGGTGACATCAACGCCACCCGCGCGCTGCTGAACACCACGGCGGTCGACAAGGCCGACTCCCAGTGCGGCGGCACCGCGGCGAACAACAACGTGTACGGCGAGGGCCGGCTGGACGCCCTCGCGCTGCTCAACGCCGCCCCGATCGGCGACACCGGCACCCTGACCGGCACGATCACGGACGCGGGCAGCGGTGCCCCGATCGCGGGTGCCGCCGTGGCCCTGACCGGCGCGGCCAGCCGCCAGCTGACCACCGGGAGCGACGGCAAGTACTCGTCGCTGCTTCCGGCCGGCGACTACCAGGTCGCCGTGTCGGCGTTCGGCTACGAGAGCAAGACGGTGCCGGCGACGGTCACCAAGGACACCACCACGACGACCAGCATCGCGCTGGCGGCGGTGCCGAGTGTCACCGTCAGCGGAACGGTCACCGACGGTTCCGGGCAGGGCTGGCCGCTCTACGCCAAGGTCAGCGTCGAGGGCCCGTCGGGCGTGTCCGGCTACACCACCCCCGCCGACGGCCACTACAGTTTCAAGCTCCCGAGCGGGGCGACGTACAGCATCAAGGTCGCGCCGCAGTACCCGGGCTACCAGACGGTGACCAAGGACGTCGTCGTCGGCTCGAGCAACGTCACCCACGACGTTGCCGTGCCGGTGAACGCCAACTCCTGCACCACGGCGCCTGGCTACCGCAACGGCTCCGACGGTGTCTACGAGACCTTCGACGGCACTACCGCGCCGGCCGGCTGGTCGGTGGTGGACGGTCTCGGTAACGGCCAGGTCTGGCAGTTCAACGACCCCGGCAACCGCGGCAACCTGACCGGCGGCGCCGGCAACTCGGCGGTGCTCGACAGCGACAAGTACGGCAGCGGCAACCGGCAGGACAGCTCGCTCGTCAGCCCGGTCGTCGACCTGACCAACGTCACGGCGCCGGTGATCCGGTTCAACCAGGACTTCCGGCAGTTGGGCACCAACAAGGCGGATGTCGACCTCAGCCTCGACGGCGGCACCACCTGGGCCAACGTGCTCCGGCAGTCGACCAGCGCCCGGGGACCGCTGGTCACCGAGGTCAAGATCCCGCAGGCGGCCGGCAACGCGCAGGCCAGGGTCCGGTTCCGCTACTACGACGCCTCTTGGGCGTGGTGGTGGCAGGTCGACAACGTGCTGATCGGCAGCCAGGTCAGCTGCCAGCCGATCGACGGTGGCCTGGTGCTCGGCCACGTGCAGGACAAGAACGACGACAGCTACCTCAACGGCGCCACCGTCACCAGTGACGACCGGACGGCCGAGAAGGCCACCACCGCCGCGACTCCGGACGACACCGACCTGCCGGACGGCTTCTTCTGGATGTTCTCGTCGTTGACCGGATCGCACAAGTTCACCGCGAAGGCCGGCAGCTACGTCAGCCAGAGCAAGGACGTCAACGTTCAGAAGAACGGGGCGACGGCCGCGACCTTCCAACTCGGCGCCGGCCGGCTGTCCATCCAGCCGTCCGACGTGAGCGGGACGGTCCAGATGCCCAGCGGCAAGGTCAACAAGACCTTCACCGTGACCAACACCGGCGCCGCGCCGGTCGACGTCCAGTTCAGTGAGCGGGACGGTGGCTTCTCGCTGCTTCGGGCCGACGGATCCACGATGAGCAAGCAGCAGCTGCTCGCCTCCAGCGGCGCGCCGGAGCAGCGGCTCGAGGTCCCGACGTCGTTCGCCGCGCAGGCGTCCAGCAAGGACGCCAAGGTGACCACCGCGGACGGCCCGCAGTCCGCGCCGTGGACGGACATCGCGGGCTACCCGGCTAACGTCATGGACAACCGGGTGGTCAACCTCGACGGCAAGGTGTACTCGATCGCCGGCGGCAACGGATCGGCGTCCTCGGCGAAGAACTACGTCTACGACCCGATCGCGCAGACCTGGGCGGCGATCGCCGATCTTCCCGGTGCCCGCAACGCCGTGACCGTGGGCGTCGTGGACGGGAAGATCATCGCGACCGGCGGCTGGGGGGCTTCCGGGCCCGACAGCGCCACCTGGTCGTACGACCCGGCGGCGAACACCTGGACGAGCAAGGCCAGCAACCCCGCGCCGCGCGCCGCGGCCGGGCAGGCGGTCGTCGACGGCAAGCTGTACGCCATCGGCGGTTGCACCACCGCCTCCTGCACCCCGATGTCCAACACGGTCGTCCGGTACGACCCGGGCAGCGACACCTGGGAGACGCTGGCCAACTACCCGAAGTCGGTGGCCTTCGCCTCCTGCGGCGGGATCGACGGCGTCGTCTACTGCACCGGTGGTAACGACGGGTCCGCCGCGCAGAAGGCCGGCTACGCCTTCGACCCGGGCGCCAACGCCTGGACCGCCATCGCCGACGCGCCGACCGACACCTGGGCCAGCTCCTTCGCCGTCGCCAGCGGCAAGCTCATGGTCGTCGGTGGCGTGCAGGGCGGAGCCATCAGCAACGCCGGCTTCGCCTACGACCCGGGTGCCAACTCCTGGTCCAACCTGCCGAACGCCAACACGGCCCGCTACCGCGGTGGCGCGGCGTGCGGCTTCTACAAGATCGGCGGCTCCTCGGGCAGCTTCAACGCCACACCGGACAGCGAGG
Organism: Micromonospora sp. NPDC007230; assembly: GCF_042869115.1. Classification (NCBI taxonomy): domain Bacteria; kingdom Bacillati; phylum Actinomycetota; class Actinomycetes; order Micromonosporales; family Micromonosporaceae; genus Micromonospora; species Micromonospora sp. NPDC007230. Next base: position 163,113 of record NZ_JBIAFE010000009.1, read on the forward strand.
CCCTGCCTGGCTTCGAGGAGTGCGCTGAGCGCCCGGCCGACGTCAGCTGGATGACGATCGACAAGACGTCGGCCACGCTGGCGCCGGGCGAGAAGATCACGGTCACCGTCGGGATGACGGCGAACGTCGACCAGCCGGGCACCTACTCCGGTTCGATCGCGATCAAGGAGAACACGCCGTACACGGTGCAGCCGGTGCCGGTGACGATGAACGCGCAGCCGCCGGGTACCTGGGGCAAGCTGCTCGGTACGGTCACCGGGACGAACTGTCAGGGCGTCAGCGCACCGCTCCAGGGTGCGACCGTCCAGGTCGACTCGAAGTCGACCTCCTGGACCTTCAGCACCGACGCCCAGGGCAAGTACGCCTACTGGCTGGACCGCAAGCACAACCCGTTGAAGATGATCGTCGCCAAGGACGGCTGGAAGCCCCAGAACCGTCAGACGACGATCAGCAGCACCCCGAGGGTGGAGGACTTCGCGCTGTCCCCAACCAGGTGCTGACAACTGAACAGTGACTGACCCGGCCCGTCTGGTTGCGACCAGGCGGGCCGGATCAGTGTGTGCAGGTTGTCAGCCAGCTTCGGCGCGGGCTGAGTGTGGTGGTCAGGCCAGGGCGAGGCGGAAGCCCACCCCACGGACCGCGTGGATCGCCGCCCGGGCGTCCAGCCAGGCGAGCTTGCGCCGTACGCGGCGCACCACCGAGTGCATGTCGGAGCCTCGGCCGAGGTGCTCGTTGCCCCAGACCTTCAGGTGCAGCTGCTCGTAGGTCCACACCTGTCCGGGCGTACCGACCAGGCACACCAGGAAATCGTGCTCCAGCGGCGTGAGATCGATCTCGCGGTCCAGCCAGCGCAGCACCCGTCGGTCGGAGTCGACGATCAGCTCGGGCGGTGGCGGCGGACCGCTGTCCTCCACGGCGTCGACGATCGCGGTCTGGCCAGCCGGTGCGGCCCCGGCGGCCCCGGGTGCCCCGGCCGCGTCGAGGAACTCCCGTGCCTGCTGGACGGTCGAGACGATCAGGAAGGCCTCCGTCCCGCCGAGCAGCTGTGCGAGTTGCCGACGTTCGGCCGGCGAGGACGCGATGCCGATGACCAAGGATTCGCTCGGGATTGCCCTCATCCCCCCACCCCTTCCGGTTCCCGACCCGTTCTGGGATGTTTCTCCTGCAACGCCAATCAATTGGCGTTCTTACGTGCTAATGCCCGTTTGGCGTAAAGTATCCGCTGATCGGCGAGTCAGTAGTCGATTGTGGACAACAATTTTGAAACGTGGTCGTCATTTTATTGGGTGGTCACTGTACGCGATGGATGGCGAACCCGGTCTCCGCTGCTCGCCTGGTGCATGGCCTCGACCCTTCGCCGCTCAAGGTGGCCCCTGATGCTGGTTTCCGGTGCTGTCGAGATGTCACTCCGGGTGCTCGTGCTGCCTCTCTTCAGGCGTTTCCTTGCCGCCTCGTTGATCAAGACGCCGTTGGTATAGTAATGCACTTCGATGTAACGGGCAACGTCCAATGCGCACCTTGCATTTGTGATAGCCGATACCGGTTTGAGTGTTCCAATACCGATTGTTCAGGTCGCTCAGGAGCGTGGCCGAGGAGACCGATCGGGCCCGGGGGAGCGCGCCCAGGCCCTGCCGGTGGGCGACGATCTGCCCGCGGGATTTTCGCCAGTGGGCGCTATTGAAATTCCGGCGCAAGCGCGCCAGGATGGCGACGAAGAGCAACCATCCCTGGTGGAGACGGAGGTTGCGGCGTGGCACCTGCACACCGCACTCGGAGGTGGCTGACGTGAGCATCGCACCGGCCCAACGCCGCGTCGACCAGCGACCAGTGCTCGACCTGGTCGCTGCCGAACAGGCCGCCGCCCGGTTCCTGGCCGCACTCGACATCGACCTGGACTCGGAGAGCCTGCGCGACACTCCCCGCCGAATGGCCCGGGCGTACGCCGAACTGCTCACCGCACGTCCGTTCGACCTGACCACGTTTCCCAACGACGAGGGCTACGACGAACTCGTCCTGGCTCGATCCATCCCGATCCGGTCGGTCTGCGAACACCACCTGCTGCCCTTCGTCGGTGTCGCACACGTCGGCTACCTGCCCGGCGAGCGGATCCTCGGACTGTCCAAGCTCGCCCGCGTGGTGGAACTCTTCGCCCACCGCCCGCAGGTGCAGGAGCGGCTGACCAAGCAGGTCGCCGACTGGCTGGCCCTCGAACTGGCACCCAAGGGCGTCGGCGTCGTCATCGAGGCCGAGCACCTGTGCATGACCCTGCGGGGCGTACGGGCCGCCGGCGCCACCACCGTGACGTCCACCCTGTTCGGCGCCCTACGAGACGACCCCCGCTCCAGAGGCGAGTTCTTCTCCCTCACCGGCGCCCACTGACCGAACTGGAGAGCGGCATGGAAAGCAGCGACACCTTCGTCATCGTCGGCGCCGGACTCGCCGGCGCCAAGGCCGCCCAGACCCTGCGCGAGGAGGGCTTCGCCGGCCGCGTCATCCTGCTCGGCGCCGAGCCCGAACGGCCCTACGAGCGGCCACCGCTGTCCAAGGGCCTGCTGCTCGGGACCACGGGGTGGCTGGACGCGTATGTGCACGAGCCCGGCTGGTACGCCGCGAACCACGTCGAGCTGCGGACGGCGACCCGGGTCACCGCCGTCGACCGCGACCTCCGCCAGGTCGTGCTCGACACCGGCGAACGGCTCGGATACGACAAACTGCTGCTGACCATCGGCTCCACGCCCCGCCGACTGGACGTCCCCGGCGCCGACCTGGACGGCGTGCGGTACCTGCGCACGCTGGACGACTCCGCCGAGATCGGCACGGCCCTCGTCGGCGGCGCCCGCCTCGTGGTGATCGGTGCCGGCTGGATCGGCCTGGAGGTCGCCGCCGCCGCCCGCCAGTACGGCGCCACCGTCACCGTGGTGGAGACCGCCGACCTGCCGTTGCAGCGAGTGCTCGGCGACGAGGTCGCCCGGGTCTTCGCCGACCTGCACCGCGGCCACGACGTCACCTTCCACTTCGGCGTCGGAGTCCAGGAGATGCGCGGCGCGGGGCGGGTCTCCTCGGTGCTGCTGACCGACGGCACCGAACTGCCCGCCGACACCGTCGTCGTCGGCGTGGGCATCCAACCCGACACGCAACTGGCCGAGGCGGCCGGCCTGAAGGTGGACAACGGGATCGTCACCGACGCCCGGCTGCGTACCTCCGACCCGCACATCTTCGCCGCCGGCGACGTGGCCAACGCCCACCACCCGCTGCTCGATCGGCAGCTGCGCGTGGAGCACTGGGCGAACGCGCTCAACGGCGGCCCCGCCGCGGCCCGGTCCATGCTCGGCCAGCAGGTCGAGTACGACAGGCTGCCGTACTTCTTCTCCGACCAGTACGACCTGGGCATGGAGTACTCGGGGTGGGTGGACCCGAGCGGCTACGACCGGGTGGTGTTCCGTGGCGACCCGGCCGTGGTGGGCGGCCGGGCGCCGGAGTTCCTGGCGTTCTGGGTCTCGGACGGCCGGGTGCTGGCCGGGATGAACGCCAACGTCTGGGACGTGACCGACCAGATCCAGGCGTTGGTGCGGGCGGGCCACCGGGGCCGGGCCGTCGACCTGGACCGGCTCGCGGACCCGCAGGTGCCGCTGGGTGACCTGCTGCCCTGACGACAGGCGCCGGCGCGACGCGTCAGGCCGGGCGGACCTGCACGCAGCAGGCGTCGGGTGCGGGGGCCAGCCGCGCGCGCAGATCCGTCCGGCCGAGCCCGCTGAGCAGCCCGGCGATGAAGGCCTCGTTCAGGCCGCACACCAGCTCGGTCTGCCGGGCGGCGAGGGCGTGGAAGGGGCAGTTCCGCAGCCGGATCAGCTCCTGCTCGCCGGCCGGCTCGAAGCCCAGATCGGCCAGCACGGCGGCGACCGGCCGGCCGCCGCCGACCTGGCGACCGATCTCCGCGCCCCGCTGCGCCGCCACGCGGAGGGCGGCCGACCGGGCATCCGTCGGATCCTCGGCGACGGCGTCGGCCAGGATCTCGCCGATCAGCTCGTAGCGGCGCTCCGGGATGGTCAGGGCGATGCAGCCTGGCGCCGCCTCGTACACCTTCGGTGTCCGGCCACGGCCGCGCGGCTGGTCGGCCGGAGCCTCGTACCGCGCGTGCAGCAGCCCGGCGTCGACGAGCTTGTCGAGGTGGAACGCCGCCAGGTTGCGCGAGATCCCCTGCGCCTCGGCGGCCTCGTCCCGGGTCACCGGGTGGTCCTGGCTCCGGACGTAGTCGTACAGAGCCCGTCGTACCTGGTCGGTGAGGACAGTCACCGCCTGCCAGGGGGCCGTCGCCATGCCGAGAGTTTATCACCAACAGGCGTTGTCGAAATTTCTCCTCGGCGCATCCATCGAGAAGAAAATGCCTCGGCCGGGTGGACCGAGATCATCTATTCTCGGCGTACTCATCGTCAGGGAGGTTCATTGTAGTGAAGCTGGGCGAGGCGCTGGCAGACCGTGCCGAGACGACCCGTCGTGTGGAACAGCTCCGGTCGCGCATCATCGGCAGCGCCCGGTACCAGGAGGGCGAGCTGCCCGCAGAAGACGCCCAGCAGTTGCTGGCCGAGCTGCAGGGCGTACTCGACCATCTCGAGGCGCTGATTCGGCGGATCAACCGCACCAACGCAACCGTGACGATCGGTGGCCTCGGAACCCTGACCGACGCGCTCGCCCGCCGCGACGTACTCCGGCTGCGCCATGCCGCGCTCACCGCCGCCGCAGACGCCGCCGCCGGCAGCGGACGTGGTCACGTGGTACGGCAGCTCCGCTCGGAGCTGAAGATGCTCGCCGCGCTGCCGGTCGGGGAACTGCGCGGCCAGGCCGACGGGATCGCCCAGGAGCTCCGTGAGCTGGACGTGCTGATCCAGCGCACCAACTGGGAGGCCGATCTCCTGGAGTAGTGCGGCCACAGCGATGTGGAGCAGGTAGTCGTCGTGGAAGCGTGCACAGACAGGGCCGGCTGTAACCCGGCAACCTTCTCCTGGCGCGCGATGGGCAGCGCGGGGGTTCGACTCCCCGAGGTGACAACGCAGCCCAGCACCGAGGACAGGTGATCGCGCACCGCGCACCATTCACCACCACGTGCAGGTCCATGACGGCGAGGGCGGGTTCGGGGTCACCCACATCGCAGCGGCCGTCGCGCCAGCGCGGCGGGCCCGCCGCGCTGAGCGAACAAGGTGGTCACCGCGGTACCGCGAGCAGTTCGATGCCGATCTCCCGCCCGCCGGTCAGGTCCGGGCACAGCAGCTGGGACAGTCGCTCGCTGCCGATCATCGGCTGCCACGGACGGTGCGGTGGTACGCCCGCCGCGCCGCCGTACACCCGCACGGTCGGCGGTTCGCCGGCCGCGGGCAGCGCGGCGGCGGTGACCGGCGCGGACAGCGGCCCGGTCACCGTCACCTCCCGGTGCCGATCGCGGTCGCCGTGGTCTGCATCTCCTTGGCGGCGGTGGCGGGATCGGAAACGCCGCGCACCACCCGCTCGATGCCGTCGTCGAGGACGTCGGCGACCTGCTCCCAGGTGGCGATCGCCGGCGCCGACTTGGCATCGTTGAGCTGCTCACCGAACGCCTTCAGGAGCGGGTCGTCGGCCAGCGTGCCGGACTGCCAGCTCTCCTGCACCGCCGGGAGGCTGCCGACCAGGTCGTACAGCTTCTGCTGCGCGGCCGGGGTGGTGAGGAACTGGACGAACTTCCAGGCCGTGTCGCGGTTCCTGGACTCCTTGAAGACCGCCAGGTCGGAGCCGCCGATGAAGGAGGTGCCGGCCTGCTCGTGCGGCATCTGCGCGACGTCCCACTTGCCCTCGAAGCCCGGGCCGCCCTCTCCGCGCAGGATGCCCATGTGCCACGGGCCGGAGACGAAGGCGCCGACCTCACCCTTGATGAAGCCCGCTGCCACCGCCTCGGGGGCGAGATTCGTCGGCGCGAGGCCCTGCTTGAAGAACGAGGCGTAGTACTCCAGCGCCTTGCGCATCTCGGGGGAGTCGAGGGTGAACTTGCCGTCCTTCATGATGTCGGCGCCGGCCTGCCAGGCGAAGGGCATGAAGCTCTGCCACGACTCGGTGCCGCCCGGCTGCAGGTAGATGCCCCACTTGGCGCCGCCCTTGTCCTTCATCGCCTGGGCGAAGTCCGTGAGCCCCTGCCAGTTGGTCGGTTTCTGCGCGCCGGCCTTGGCGGTGAGATCCTTGCGGTAAAAGATCAGCCGGGTCTCGACGTACCACGGGACCCCGTAGGCGGTGCCGTCGACGACGGTGCTGTTCCACGCGCCCTCGAAGAACTTGCTCTTGTCGAACAGGCCCGTGGGGGTGGGGTCAAAGGCGCCCGTCTTGGCGAACTCGCCCATCCAGGTGGTACCCACCATGCTGACGTCCGGCGTCTGCCGGCCCGCGATGGCCGTGGCGATCTTGTCGTGCGCCGCTTCGAACGGGAACGACATGACGTTGACCTTGGCCTCGGGATTCTCCTTCATGAAGTCGGTGGCGAGCTCGGTGAGCTTCTCGCCCTCGCCGCCCATGGCCCAGACCCTGATCGCGCCCTTGGCCTTGCCGGCCGCGATCTCCTTGCCGGCCGAGCTTGAGTCGGCCTCGTCCTGGCCGCAGCCGGGCACCCCCAGCGCGAGGGCGACCACCAGGGCGGTCGCATATCGCAGATGCTTCATGGCCTCACCTTCTCGGAGTGGGCGGCGGCGCCCGGTGGTGGATGTTGCACCGCCGCCGCATCCTGCTCAACGACCGACCTCACCTGCTGCTCGCCGGAGAGGTGCACTACTTCCGCCTGGACCCGGCCTCGTCGTGACCTCCATCGTCGATCGGGCCGGGCAGCGGCTGCTGCATCTGCTCAACGTCGCCCCGTCGGGCGTGGCGGTCACACTGGCCCACCGGGGCGAACCGCTGCTCGCCGGCCGGCGGATCCGGGTCGACGGCCGCACCGGCCTGATGCTGCCGGTCGGCGTCCGCGTCGGCGAGGAGACGGTGATCGTCGGTGCGGGGCGGGCCGCCGGGACTGGTCCGACGCGCCGGCAGACCGCGAACGCACCGGCGCACCGGACAGCACCTGGATCGCCGGTCAGCGGCGGTCGCGCTTCGGGAGTAGCAGCTCCTCGTGATCGAGTTCGCGTTCCAGGACGCGGAGCCCCTCGTCGGGCAGCCGGCCGGCGTCCCGCCAGCGCAGCAGCTCCTCCCGTTGGGCCTCGATCGCGGCCCGCCGGATGCGCAGCGCCGCCTCGTACTCGGGTGAGGTGGGCACCTCGGCTGATTCGGCGCTCTGCAGCAGGTCGAGGCGACCCCGATAGCGGGCCAGGCGGGTCTGCAGCTGCCCGCGGGTGATGTTGACGGCCGCTGCCAGGTCCGGCTCGTCGGCGGCGACCTCGTCGAGGCGGGCCAGGGCCGCCTCGACGGCCGCCGAGCGGGCCTCGTTGCGTACCCGGGCCTGGTCGTTCTCGTTGGCCCGCAGGCCCAGCGCCCGGACGAGCGGCGCGAACGTCAGGCCCTGCCCGACCAGGGTCACGAGAACGACCACGAACGTGCAGAACAGCAGGAGGTTACGGTCGGGGAAGGGCACGCCGCTGTCGGTGGTCAGCGGCAGGGTGAAGATCGCGGCGAGACTGATCACGCCGCGGGTTCCGGACCAGCTCAGCGCCGCGACCTCACGGCCGGTCAGTCGACGCGCGTTGCGCTCCGCCCGCGCGGCCTCGCGGCTGCTGCCGGCCTCGTCGGGCTCGTCCTCGTCGGAGGTGCCGCCTAGCCGGGTGTGCAGCGACCGGGGGAGCACCTGGATCAGCACCAGCCACGCGGGGCGCAGGAGCAGCACCACGCCGACCGACACGGCGACCGCGATGACAACCGTGGAGGTCTCGTACTCGTGCAGGCCCCGGACCACCGTGGGCAGCTGCTGCCCGATCAGGAGGAAGACGAAGCCCTCGAGGAGGAAGTCGACCAGCCGCCACACCGCGCTGGTCTGCAGCCGGGTGGCGCCGGAGACGAGCCGGGGCGTGTGGTGGCCGACGATCAGCCCGGCGATCACCACGGCGAGCACGCCGGAGACATGAAGCTCCTCGCCCACCAGGTAGGCCACGAACGGCGTCGCCAGCGAGATGGCGTTGGACAGCAACGGATCCGCGGTGAGCGGTCGGGCCAGCCGTACGCCCCACGCGACGACAGCACCCACCGCGACCCCGCCCACCGCCGCCAACATGAACTGGCCGACAGCGGACGGAAACGAAAAGCCACCGCCCACGGCGGCGGCGACGGCGACCTTGAGGATCGTGAGCGCGGTGGCGTCGTTCAGCAGCCCTTCGCCCTGGATGATCGTGACCAGCTTCGGCGGCAGGTTGACCCGGCGGCCGACCGCCAGCGCGGCCACCGGGTCGGGCGGCGCGATCGCGGCGCCGACCGCGATCCCGGCGGCCAGCGTCGCCCCGGCGACGAAGAGGTGGAAACCGACCCCCGCCAGTAGGGCGGTGAGCAGCACCAGCACCACGGACAAACTGACCACGATGCGAAGGTTGCGGCGGATGCCCAGCAGCGAGGAGTCCAGCGCCGCGCTGTAGAGCAGCGGCGGCAGCACGACCGTGAGCACGAGGTTGGGATCAAGGCTGATGTTGGGCCCCGGGAGCAGCGCGTACGCGATGCCGATGAGCGGCAGGAGCGCCGCCGCCGGCAGACCCGTGCGCGACGCCACCCACCGCACGCCGACGATGACCGCGACGGCGGCGAGCACGAACAACAACGTCGTCTGGGGGCTCACCCGGTTACTCTCCCTAGCCGGCGGATGGTCCGAGCAGACGGCATGCGCGACCGCCCCGGCCCGGGCGGCTCAGCCGGCCGGAGCCGATCGGTGGCGGCATCGGCGCTGAAGCGCCGGCCGCGCAGTCTGCCGCAGTCCGGAGCGTACCCGCTGGTATGGGCGGGGTGACTTCGCCGCAGCGCGCGGAGAGCGACGCCACGACCCCGCCGGTCAACCCGGTGTCGCCTCGACCACCCTCAGCGCTCGGCCCCGGGACCGCCCGCGAGCAGGTCGGCGAGGGCGGCCACCCGGCGTTGGTCGGCGACGGCGACGAGCGTGTCGTCGGGGCGCAGAACGAAGTCCGGGGCCGGCGCGGCGATGACCTGATCGCCCCGAACGACGGCGACGATCGACGCGCCGGTACGGGTACGTGCCCGCGTGTCGCCCAGCGGCCGGCCGACGTAGGGGGACCCGGCCGGCAGGCGCAGTCGGACCGCCGCCACCCCGTCGACCTGCCGTTCCAGCTCCGTCAGGTGGTCGACGGTGACCGTCGTGTCCAGCACGTCGGCAATCCAGCGTGCCTCGTCCGGGTCGAGGACGACCGTGCTGAGCGCCCGCTCGGCGTCGTCGGGGTCGTAGACGACGAGGTCGCGCTGGCCGGTGAGGTGGCAGACGACACCGAGCCGCTGCCCGGCGCGGGTGGTGGTGGCCCACCCGATACCGACCCCGGGCAGTGCGATTCGTTCCATGGTCATCGTTTCGTTCCCATCAACTCGGCGCTGCCGTGATCGCGCCGCGCGTCCGTGCCAAGGGCCGGCGGCCGCCGGTGCGGGCCGCGGCGATGCTGACCCGGCGACCACCCCCAGGATGGCGCGGTAGCCCGGCACCCCGCATCGGTGCCGACCCCCATTCCCGCCGACGACCTCCCACGGTGCCCGGCGTCGTCCCCTGGCCTGGGCGGAAACATGGGTGTCCGCCCCGATGCCGACCCACCCGCTGCTGGGCGAGGCTGGACGGGCGCCGCGGTTCCGGGCCGACCAACCGCCCGGGTCCCGGGACGCTGTTAGAAAGGACGCGGAGCGCACCGGAGAGGAGGCGGCCGACGTGTCACTGTCGCTGTTCTGGCGGATCTTCCTGCTCAACGCGGCGGTACTCGTGGTCGCCACGGTCCTGCTGCTGCTCGGCCCGATCACCGTGTCGACCCCCGTCGTGCTCACCGAGGTGGCGGTTCTGGCGGGCGGCCTCGCCGCCATGCTGGTGGCCAATGCGCTGCTGCTGCGCGTCGGACTGGCACCGCTGGAGCGGGTCACCCGCACCATGCGGACGATCGACCTGCTGCGTCCCGGGCACCGGCTGCCGGTCACCGGCCAGGCCGGAATCGCCGACCTGATCCGCACCTTCAACGCCATGCTCGACCGGCTGGAGGCCGAACGCGCCACCAGCGCGGCGCGTGCGCTCTCCGCCCAGGAGGCCGAACGGCGGCGCGTCGCCCGGGAACTGCACGACGAGATCGGCCAGACACTGACCGCCGTGCTGCTGGACCTCAAGCGCGTCGCCGACCACGCACCATCACCTGTCCGCGACGAGCTGCACCAGGTGCAGGAGACCACCCGCAACAGCCTCGACGAGATCCGTCGCATCGCCCGCCGGCTGCGCCCCGGCGTCCTCGACGAACTCGGCCTGGCCAGCGCGCTCAAGGCCCTCACCACGGAATACACCACCGCCGGGCTGACCGTGCACCGGCACCTCGCCGGGGACCTCCCGGAGCTCAACGACCAGGTCGAACTGGTCCTCTACCGGACCGCCCAGGAGGGGCTCACCAACGTCGTCCGGCACTCGGGGGCCCGCACGGCGCACCTGATCCTGCAGCGCACCGCCGGCGGCGTCGAGCTGCGGATCCGCGACGACGGCCACGGGATCGCGACCGCCCACGAGGGCGCCGGCATCCGCGGCATGCGGGAACGGGCGCTGCTCATCGGTGCCGACCTCACGATCGGCCCGGACCCGACCGGCGGCACCGACGTGTGCCTCCGGGTACCGACGCGAAACGAGACCAGCTGACCATGCCCGGACCCACCCGCATCCTGCTCGCCGACGACCACGGCCTGGTACGCCGCGGCGTGCGACTCATCCTCGACAACGAGCCCGACCTCACCGTCGTCGCCGAAGCCGCCGATGGTGCCGAAGCCGTCGAGCTGGCCCGCACCGCGGCCCCGGACCTGGCCATCCTGGACATCGCCATGCCCCGGCTGACCGGTCTGCAGGCCGCCCGGCAGATGTCCCGCGCACTGCCCGACCTGCGCATCCTGATGCTGACGATGTACGACAACGAGCAGTACTTCTTCGAGGCCCTCCGCGTCGGCGCCGCCGGCTACGTGCTCAAGTCGGCGGCTGACCGCGACCTCATCGACGCCTGTCGGGCGGCCATGCGCGACGAGCCGTTCCTCTACCCGGGGGCCGTCACCACGCTGGTCCGCGACTACCTCGGACGGGGCAGCAGCCCCGACACCGCCACCGCGCGGCGGATCACCGACCGGGAGGAGGAGGTCCTCAAGCTCGTCGCCGAGGGGCACAGCAGCAAACAGATCGCCGACCTGCTGTTCCTCAGCGTCAAGACCGTCGAACGGCACCGGTCCAACATCCTGCAGAAGCTCGGGCTCCGCGACCGGCTCGAACTCACCCGCTACGCCATCCGGGCCGGCCTCATCGAACCGTGACACCCCCTCGCGAGACCACCCGGCACAGGACGACGTCCGCCGGCACTCAGGTCGTAGCGGCGGGTATCCGGGGTCGTGGTCCGCGCGGTCGGCCGCGGCGCAGGTCGAAGGTCTCCGGGTAGCGGACGAACGCCCACGTGGCGAGGGCGAGCGCGATCAGACACAGCGCTCCCGGGACGACGAAGCCGACCTGGTGCCCCAGCGTGGCAACCGACACCATCGCCACGAGACTCCCGTTGACGGTTGCCACGTTCTCGTGACTGAGATATATCGACGTGGCCCTGCCGGCGCGCCCCGACATCAGCCGCTGGGCCAGGTCGATGCCGGCAACGATCGTGGCGGCGCCGAACACCGCGTAGCCGACCTGCAGCAGCATCAGCTGTCCAGGCGTGGTGACCACGACGAGGCCGCCGTAGTAGACCACGCTCGCGGCGCCGCCCACCAGGAACACCCTGCCGCGTCCCCAGCGCAGCGCCGCGAACGCCGCCGCCGGCATGAGGACCAGCTCGCACAGCGGTGGCAGCGCGAGCACGATTCCGGTCATCTGCAGCGGGGCGTGCAGGGACACGGTCACCAGGATCGGCAGCTGGGACAGCAGCATGACGCGTCCGCTGGTGAACAGCACCATGACGACCACGAGGACCAGCAGTAGCCACTGCCCACCGGCCCTCCTTGGCTGGGCGTAGCGCTGCTCATCGGTGCTCCGATGCGGGTGCGGTGCTGCGGAGGCATCGGTGGCGTGCCCGCGCAGCAGGTACCACGACAGCGCCAGACAGCCGAGGCAGACGACGGCCACGACCCGGAAGAGCGGACGTGCCCCGAGGTAGGCCAGGCCGAGCCCGCCGATGGCGAATCCGGTGAACGAACCGATGGACAACACGACGCGCATCATGGCGATCACAGCGGTGGAGGTGGCGGTGTCGTCCCGGCGTTCGACGAGGTCACGCGCGTAGGCCATCAGCTGCGCATTGGGCACGCCGACCGCGCAGAAGAAGACGACGCCGACGGCGAGCATCGCCGGGTACGCCCGCACGCTCGCCAGGACCGCGTAGCCGATGCTCAGCCAGGCGAGGCTCGCCGGGATGAGCAGTCGTCGGACGCCGCCGAGATCGGAGACGTGGCCCGTGGCGAGCAGCACCGCCATGCTGGCCAGCGCGACGACGACGAAGTTGATCGTCACCATGGTGTCCGAGGCGCCCAGCTCGTCCCGGGCGAACAACGACAGGACGGCGAGTGCCGCGAATGACGCCGTCGAGCTGACCAGCATCAATATCATCAACGGCCGGTACGGCGCCGCGGCGCGCCACGCGACCACGAACCGGCCGGTGCGGTGAGCGTCGGTCTGCGTCACCACCAACACCTCCGTCCACCGTGCCGCCGACCGGGTCAGCTACGGCGCGTGGCTGTCGTTGACGGAGAACCTGATCAGCGCCGGACGATGGTCGCCTGTGGTGAATCATGCTCCCCGAAAGCGGCGAAGGCGAGCAGGATCGTCGAGAGCAGCACTCCCGCCGAGGTGCTCGATCGGCCGGGCAACCCGCGTATCCGGGCCTTCCTCTCCCGGTTCCTGCCGCCCGGACAGCCGGCCCGCCTGATCAGAAGCTCAGGCCAGGCCCCGCCGGCCGCAGCTCGTGCGGCCGGCGGGGCCACGTCTTGTGCCGCCACTCGTTGTCCGCTTCATCAGCCCGCGGTCTCTCCCTAACTGCCGGTCAAACGCACGTTCCGCCGTCGATGGGGCGTGGGGTCAGCCTGCGACGACCCGGTTGGTGAAGGCGGCTAGGTTGACCATCGCCCGGTCGATCCGCTCCTGCAGGGTCAGCGTCTCTTCCCGGCGGACCAGCCGCATCTTCGGCTGCCGCTTGCCCCGGAGGTAGAGCGAGCAGGCCAGGTCGGCGCAGAGGTACTCACCGATCGTGTTGCCGTTCCGCCCGGCCGCCCCGGCCAGGGGCGCGACGAACAGCGCCACTCCCGACGCCGTGTGATCGGTCAGACAGATCCGGCACATGCTCGACCGCAGTGTGCTCGGCTTGTACGCCTCGGGCCGCCGTAGCACCACGCCCGTCGGCCCGTCCTCACCCGGCAGGACCAGCAGCGCCCGCAGCGGAGCGCCCGGGTCCGTCCAGCCGAGGAAATCCAGATCGGCCCAGGGAATGGTGCCCTCCGCGAAGCCCGCGGGCATCCGGATCCGGCTCGCCTCGCCCTTGCTGCAGTTGACGAAGGACCTCCGGATGTCCTTCTCATCGAGTGGTTGCATGCCGGGGAAGCTAACCGGGCCCACGGCCGCGGTCACCCGATTTTCGGCTGGTCAGAACAGCGTCGACGGCCCGACCGGCACCGGTTCGGGCAGCGGCTCGACCTCGGGCAGGCGGGCTCGGACCTCGTCGTGGAACCGGCGGGCGAGGTCGGGCGCGTCGGCGTTGTCCGGCGTGTGCACGAACACGGTCGGCGTGCGGCCCTCGCGCAGCCAGCCGGTCACCATGTCGAGCCACGGTTGCCAGCCCTCGACCGTCCGCGCGGGGTCGTCCCGGCCGAGGTATCGGATGATCGGCCGATCGGTCAACGCCCTGGTGCGCAGCGAGGTACGCGGCTTGCGGGTCCACGCCTCCCGTTCCGCGTCACTGGTCGGTGGGGTGCGGAAGAAGGCGGTGGTGTCGAAGGGAATCCACTCCGCGCCGACGCGGTCGAGCGTCTCCTCGAGCGTGCGCACCGCCCGGGGGTCGTCGAAGAACGCGGGGTGGCGGACCTCCACGGCATACCGGTGGGCGGTGGGCAGCCCGCGCAGGAAGCCGGCGAGCGCCGGTACGTCGGCGGGGCCGAACGAGCCCGGCAACTGGATCCACAGGGCGTGGGCCCGCGGGCCGAGGGGTTCGATCGCGTCCAGGAAGACCCGTAGCTCGTCCTCCGCACCCGTGAGCCGGCGTTCGTGCGTGACGGCCTTCGGCAGCTTGAGCACGAACCGGAAACCCGGGTCGGTCTGCCGCGCCCACGACGCCACCGCCTCCCGCGTCGGCGTCGCGTAGAAGGTGGTGTTCCCCTCGACCGCGGTGCACCAACCGGCGTACGCGCGTAGCCGCTCGTTCGCCGGCAGCGGGTGCGCCAGAAAGCGTCCCTGCCAGGACTTGTGCGTCCACATCGCGCACCCGACGTGCAGCCGCATCCGGCCCTCCTCACCGCTCGACGGCGCGGCGCGGGGCGACCCGCGCCGCGGGTACGGTATCCGGCCGGGACCCCGGGTGCCCGCCCGGCTCGGTGTCGGCGCGGGGCGTTCAGTCGACGCGCGTGAGTATCGGCACCTGAATCTCGCGCGCACCCGGTCTACCGCGCCCCCGGAAGCCTTGCCCCGCTGGTCACCACTTGTCCCACGGGATGGTCCAGTCGCCCACCCCGTCGGTGAGCGTCATCGCTCGCGGGGTGTTACGGACGTCGACCACGTCGCCGAGCCGGAACGTGTCGTAGAACCAGCGGGCGTGGGCCGGTCCGACGTTGATGCAGCCGTGCGAGGTGTTCTGGTTGCCCTGGGCACCGATGTTCCAGTCCGCCATGTGGACGAACTCGCCGGAGTACGAGATCCGCAGGCAGAGCTGGATGACCTCGTCGTAATAGTTGGGGTTCTTGGGGTCGGTGACCCCGTAACTGGCCGAGGTCATCCGGTGCGAGGGCTCGCGGGTCATCACCACGTGCGGGCCGGACCGCGTCCAGTAGCTGATGGTCTCCCCGTTCGCGCCCGTGGTGGTGCCACCCTTGCCCATGCTGATCGGGATGTCCCGCACCATCTTGCCGTCGAGGTAGACCTTCATCCGGTGGGTGCGGGCGTCGGCGATGGCGATGCGGGACGGGCCGATGGTGAAGTTCGTGCTGACGTTGGAGCCGCCGTAGACGCCCTGGCCGAGGTCCTGGCCGAAGAGGTTGACCTGCACCGAGATCTTCGTGCCCGACGTCCAGTACTTCGCCGGCCGCCAGTGCGCGTTGCGGCTGTCGATCCAGCGCCACCGTCCTTCGACGGCCGGCGTGGTCTGCACCAGCATCGCCTTCTCGGCCTCGGCGCGGTTCTTGACCGGCCTGCTGAAGTGCACCATGACCGGCTGACCGACCCCGTACGTGCCGCCGGCCCGGAGGGCGGCCAGCGCGTTGGCCTGGAAGGTGGCGGAGGCGACCCCGGACGGCTTGAGGGTGCTGAAGCTGCTCCGGTGCTCGGTCAGCGCGCCGGCCGGGTCGGCCACCGACACGGTGACCGTGTAGGTCTTGCCATAGGCCAGCTTGCCGGTCGACCGCCAGGTCTGGTCGTCGCCCAGCTTGCCGGCGACGGTCTTGCCACCCGTGGCCACCGAGACGTCCTTGAGGGTGCCGCCCTCGGCCGCCACGACGACCTGCTCGAGCGGTGAAATCTTGGTGGCATCGGCGGCCGGCGTGACGGTCACCCGAACCTCGTCCGCCGGCGCGTTCGCCGCGGCCGCACCGGGCTGCGACCACGCCGCGCCGGACGGCGACGACTTCTGATTGCAACCTGCCGTCACCAGGCCGGCCGTGACACCCAGACCGGTGGCGATCAACTTTCGACGACTGATCATCGCGTTCCTCTCCGCCGGGAGAGTACTCCCCGCGGCGCCCCACCCGAGGGTCGGCGTCGATTCCGTTACCCGCCCCAGGTGGGTGGCTGGGCGGCGTGCCGCGCAAGCCGCTGACCGTCCCGTGCGACGATGCGTCGGACCGCCGTCAACCGGTCAATCTGGGTCCTGCCGCCTCCCGGCCACCAGGACCACCCGGTAGCCGTCGGCGACGAGGGCGCTGAAGACCTCGTTCATCAGCGCCGGCTCCCGCGACCGATCCTCCAGCTCCAGATCGACCACGTAGGTGCCGCTGGCCTGCGGCTGCCTGTCGTCGCGTTGGCGCAGCACCCGGACGTAGCCGGTGGGAAGCGTGCCTACCACCGACTGGCGCTCGCCGGGCACCTCTCGGACCGCCGCGCCGGTCACCCGGGCGACCAGCTCCACGATCTGCTCGAACGACCGCCGCCGGTCGACGGCGCCCACCAGCAGCCGGTGGTCCGTCATCGCGCGCCGTCCCGCCGCGGCCCGCTGTCCGGCGGTGCCGGAGCGACGAGATAGACGATGTCGTCGAGCACTGTCACCAGGGCACCCAGAACGCCCCCGGTCACGGTGGCGACCACCGCCGGCCCGGCGTCGACGGCTGCGCCGGGCAGCGAGGCGAGCAGACCGGCTGCCGCCACCGCGACGAGCAGCGCGTTACGCAGCACGTGGCGGCGCCCCAACGGGATCTCCGAGCGGCCGAAACACCGGCATGGGACGGTGGTTCCGCGGCGCAGCGACCCGACGATCACCACGGTGAAGACCACGAGCAGCCCGGCGGCGAGTGCGAAACCGGCCGCCCCGGGACCCGGCGCCGGGGTCACCAGCAACAGCGCCACGACGATCTCGGCGCCGACGGAGATGATCGCCGCCGGCCGGGTCAGCGACGGTGCGACGATCGCCATCCGCTGTATCGACCGCACGAACTCCGCGAAGGCCTCCCGGTTTCGCAGCTTACCGGCGACCGCGACGGCGAACACCGCGGCAAGCAGGGACCGGCAGCCGATGGCGAGATACAGCATCACGTGACCTTCCGCTGGTTGCCCAGCTAAATGACAGTAGCCTCGGCGTCGGTTCTGGCCAGCCGTTCCAGTTCCGTTCGGTCGACCTTGCCGGAAGTGGTGACTGGCAGTCGCGCGACCGGTCGGTAGCGCGCGGGCACCATGTACGGAGGCAGGAGGGCCCCGCCGTGCCGGCGAAGCCGTGCCGCCAGATCCGGCGCCGCGGGGCCGTCCGGGACGACGAAGGCGACCAGCAGTTGGGCGCCGCCGGGCGTGGTGGTGAGCACCACGGCTGCCTCCCGTACCTCTGCGGCGGCGCGCAGCACAGCCTCGATCTCGCCCGGTTCGATGCGGTAGCCGCGTAATTTGAGCTGTCGGTCGTTTCGGCCGAGATATTCCAGCGCGCCGTCGGGCAGCCGGCGGACCAGGTCGCCCGTCCGGTAGTAGCGGACCGTCGGGTCGTCCTCGTCGACCACGAAGCGTTCGGCGGTGAGGTCCGGCCGGTCGAGGTATCCCCTGGTCACGGTCGGGCCCGTGAGCCACAGCTCGCCGACCGAGCCGAGTGGCACGGCGCGGCCGTGCGGATCCCGGATCTCCGCGCGGACGCCGGGTAGTTCGGTGCCGATGGGTGACCGTACGGACCCGGAGAGGTCATCCCGGGTGAGGACCCGGCCCGTGGCGTAGACGGTCGTCTCGGTTGGCCCGTACATGTTCAGGACAACCGGCGCCGGTCCAGGCAGGCGGTGGAGGAAGTCCCGGACCACGTCCAGTTCAACGCTCTCTCCGGCGAGGATGAGCTGGCGAAGGGTGAGCGTGTGGCCGCGGTCCTGCGCGTTGCTGTGGGCCAGTGCGCGGAAGGCCGACGGGACCTGGCAGAGCACGGTGATCCGGGCGTCGGCGAGCAACTGGAGCAGGTCCGGTGCCGAGCGTGCCACCTCCAACGGAACCACCACGGCGGTGGCCCCGGTGGCGAGGCATCCCCACAACTCCCAGACGGAGACGTCGAAGCCGGACGAGTGGAACAACGCCCACCGGTCGGTCGTGTCGACGCTGATCAGGGACAGCGCGGCGGGCAGCAGCGCGAGGAGGTTGCCGTGTGACACCACGCAGCCTTTCGGAGTGCCGGTGGAGCCGGAGGTGTAGATGAGATAGGCGGGATCGCTCGGCCGAACGTCCGGCCAGTCGGCGGGGATCCGCGCCGTACCTGCCGCTCGCGGCGAGACGATCCGCACCTCGCAGCCGGTCGGCGGGGGCCCGTCCGTCACCAGACGGCGGACCTGGGCGTCGGCGAGCAGATGGCGAATCCGCTCCGGCGGCTGCACCGGATCGATCGGCAGGTACGCCGCGCCGGACTTGAGGACCCCGAGGATCGCGATGACGACGTCGGCCGACCGGGGCAGCATGATCCCGACGAATTCGCCGGGTCGAACGCCGTCCGCACACAGTCGTGCGGCCAGCCGGTCGGAGGCCGCGTCGAGGTCGGTGTAGCGGAGCCGCCGACGTCCGTCGACGACAGCCAGGGCATCGCCACGGTCCGCGACCACCGCCCGGAACAGTTGAGGCAGCGAGGCGAAGGTGGCCAGGGCGGGTCGCGGTTCAGTCGGGGACACCGGTGAACTCCTTGCGCAGGATGGCGGCCACCGACTTGTCGCGCAGCAGCGGCAGAGTGCCGGCTGCCGCGGCGGTGTGGCTGGTGACCGAGGCGGCGACGCCGTGCCACTGCTCGTCCAGCCGATGCCCGGCGGACTGGACGAGGGTGAGCGCGCCATCGAAACGCAGCGGGGGATAGTGGTCCTGAGCGAAGGACTCCATGGCCCACACCACCTGACGCCAGTACAGGTCCGCCGGAACCATTCCCTCATCGAGCCAGGCCTCGGCCGCCATTCGTTCGACCAGCCGCTGGTGCGTCGCGCCCAGGTCGGGCATCGCGAACCAGTTGCGAAGCACGTCCAGCCGAAAGTCGTACCGCTCGCGCAGCCCCCAGCCGGGGTCGAGCTCCGGTTGGCCGGGTGCCCTCGTGTTCACCAGGACGAGCGCCGCGACCGGTACGCCGTCCGTGCCGAGTTGCCGGGCGGCCTCGTAGGCGATCCGCCCGCCGGTGCACAGGCCGAGGAACAGGTACGGCCCGCTCGGGCACACCGCCCGGATCTGGGCCAGGTGATGTCGGGCCGCGTCCACGACGGACAGGGATGGGCGGTGCCGGTCCCACAGTCCCCGCGCCTCGGTGCCGAAGACCGGACGGTTGCACCGGAACGCGTCGACCAGGCCGCGCATGAACCGGATGTTGCCCAGATCCCAGTGGAAGCAGAAGATCGGTGTGCCGGCGCCGTCGGCCAGTTGCACCAGCCCGCCACCCTGGCCGGGCTCGGTGGCGGGGCGGCTGCCGCGCCACACCGTGCCGAAATCCGGGGCGGTGGGGACCGTTCGCGCAGCGCCCTCCGCTTGCACCCGCTCCAGCGCCGCCGCCAGCGCGGCGGGTGTCCGGTACGTGAAGAGGTCCCCGGACGTCAGCGGCAACCCCTCCCGCCGTGCCTCGTCGACCACGGTGGGGACCAGCAGTGAATAGCCGCCCAGGTCGAAGAAGTCGTCGTCCGGGGCAACCCGGATAGCGAGCAGGTCGCGCCAGATCCGGCAGATCGTCTCCGTCGTGTCCGCCCGCGTCGCCGCGTCCGTCATGGCCGACCGCCAAACCGGCGCAGTACCGTCGCCACGACGTTGCCGGTCGGGATGAAACCCAGGTGCCGGGAGTCCAGGCTCTGGTCGGGGTTGTCGCCGAGGACCACGACGTGCCCCGGGGGGACCAGCGCGACGCCGGTGGCCGGAACGGTGCGGGGTACCCGATC
This sequence comes from Micromonospora sp. NPDC007230, assembly GCF_042869115.1. Classification (NCBI taxonomy): domain Bacteria; kingdom Bacillati; phylum Actinomycetota; class Actinomycetes; order Micromonosporales; family Micromonosporaceae; genus Micromonospora; species Micromonospora sp. NPDC007230. The sequence continues at coordinate 183,000 of NZ_JBIAFE010000009.1, forward strand.
ACCGGCCACCGCCACGACTCTCTTGATCAGCCACGGGCCAGATGACGAGCCGGGTACGCCGACCGGGCGTGGGTTGCGGAAGACCACCACCTGCCCCGGCGCGAGCGGGGACCGCGCCAGACGCCGCAGGGCCAGCAGCCGGTCGCCGTCCTGATAGCTCGGTGACATGCTGGGCCCGGACACCTCGGTGATGATCAGCCGACGCCGGATGAACAACGAGCCGGCGCCGAGTACGGCGATCAGCGTGCTGGCCAGGATCCAGGTCATGCCCGTACCTCCGGATTCAGGTCGCTGCGGTAACCGTCCGCCTGCATGGTGAACAGGCGGGCGTAGAGGCCGTCGCGGGCCATCAGTTCGTCGTGCCGTCCCAACTCCGCGACGCAGCCGTCGGCGAGGACGGCAAGTTGGTCCGCGTCCCGCAGCCCGCCCAGCCGGTGGGAGATCAGCAGGCTGGTCCGCCCGGCCCGGTGCGCCTTGACTCGGCGGTGGATGTCGAACTCCGCCTCCGGGTCGAGGCTGGCGCTGGGCTCGTCCATGATCAGCAGGTCACGTTCCCCGCGCAGGATCGCCCGGGCGAGCGCCACCCGCTGCCACTGCCCGCCGGACAGCACGACGCCGGTCGCCTCGTCGTCCGCGTCGGTGTCGAAGAAGACCCTGGTCAGCAGGGTGTCATAGCCCTTTGGCAGGGACATGAGGTCGTCGTGGATCCCGGCGCCGCGCGCGGCTCGGCGCACGCTGGGCTCGTCCTGCAGCAGGCGGAGGTCGCCGAGTCCGACGTTCTCGCCGGCGGACAGGTCGTAGGTCATGAAGTCCTGGAACAGTGCGCTGATCCGATTCCGCAACTCCGCCGGGTCGAGATCGCGTAGGTCGACGCCGTCCCAGCGCACGCTCCCGCGCTGCGGATCGTAGAAGCGGCACAGGAGCTTCACCAGCGTGCTCTTGCCGGAGCCGTTGTGCCCGACCAGCCCGACCGTCTGCCCGTACGGGATCGTCAGGTTGACGCCACGTAGCACCCACGGGTGGCTGGGGCTGTACCGGAACCAGACGTCCCGGAACTCGATGCCGGAGCGCAACGGGGCCAGGGTGACCGGGTGTGGGCGCAGGGGCAGGTCGGAGCGGGTCGCCTCGACGTCGCGGAAGTGCCGGAACAGCAGGAGTTGCCGGTGGGTCGACGCGATCTGGTTGACCAGCGCCGCGTTGCCGGCCTGGACGCCGGCCGCCGCGGCCACGAACATCGCCACGTCGCCCACGCTGATCGTGCCGGCCCGTACGCCGCTGACCACCCAGATGATGCCGCCGCCGGTGATGGCCGCCGAGAGTACGCCGAGCGACACCTGGACGAGCATGTTGCGGCGGTCCAGCCGGCGTTGCCTGTCGTTGGCCTGCCGCCGCTCCGCCAGCATCCGGGCCCGGAAGAAGCCGCCGAGCCCGAACAGCCGCACCTCCTTGGCCGCCTCGATGTTGGCCATGAGGTCGGCGTAGAAGAACTCCCGCCGCTGCGCCGGCCCGATCTGCCACAGCATCGCGGCGGTGCGCCGGGCCAGCGCCAACTCGGCCAGGAGAGCCGGGACCGCCCCTGCGGTGATGACGGCGGCCATGACGGGGCTGATGGCCAGCAGCGTGGTGAGGAACCCACCGACGGTGAGCAGGCTTCCGCCCAGGCCGAGGGCACCGTCGACCACCTGCACCGGGGTGCCGCTGGACTGGGTCGCCATCCGCAGCCGGTCGACGAACGCCGGGTCCTCGAACCGGGCGAGGCCGGGCAGCCGGTTCAGCGCCGAGTAGAGCCGATCGGTGGCCGTGAGTCCGGTGGCCCGCGCCAGCTCCGAACGTAGATAGCTGGACAGCGCAGGCAGGGCGGCCAGCGCGAGGCCGAGCACGCAGAGCCCAAGGCCGGGGCCGATCACCGCCGTGTCGCCCGCGGTGATCCGGTCCAACAGCAGCTTGACGGCCAGCGCGCTGCCGACCGGGACCGCCGCGGCCGCGACCGTGCAGACCGCCAGCAGGGTCAGTGCCCCGGGCGCAGCGCGCCAGGCGAGGCCGGCCGCCACGGCGGGCGTGGCGCTCGTACGGCCCCGGTCGGCGGCGGTCATGCCCGGACGGCGGTGGGCAGCCGGTCGACCACCGTCTCTGTCGCGACCACCACTCCGTCTTCCAGGACGAGCAGAGCGGGGGTGCCGATCACACCGAGCGCTCTGGTGATCGGGCCGCCCTGCGGCTCGACGACCACCGGGCAGCTCTCCTCAAGCCGGGCGGCCAGCTCCGTGTGGTCGTCGCCGTCGGTCATCACCACGGCGATGGCCGAGTCCGCGCGTCCGGCGTATTCGATGAAGGCGGGCAGTTGGCGGTGGCACGGCGTGCAGGTCGGGGAGAAGACACCGACCACCGTCCGCCGGTCGAGCAGCCGGTCGGAGATGGCGACACCCGTGGTGGACACGGCCGTGAACTCGCCGGTCCGGGCTCCGACCGGCAGCGACAGATCGGGCTGGCGCGGGTCGGACGAACGGCTCTCGTACTCCCGCAGGCGCTGGATAACGCCGACGAGGAGGAGAAGGTTGAGGGCGCAGACGAGCGCCAGGATGGTCATCGCGACCGTGGTCACGGACACCACGCCTCCATGTTGCGGTAATGGTTGACGGAAGGGGGCCGGGGCACGGCCAGGGGCCACCCGGACACTTGTCCGGCCTGGTGGCCCCTGGCCGCCGGCCTACCGTTCGCCGCGTCCGGCCGTTACCGGCACACGCAGCGCGTCGGGCAGTTGTCGTACGTGGTGCAGCAGTAGTTCACGCACGTCGACGTGCATACGCAGTACGTGCCGAGGGAGATGCACCCCGCCTCCGCGGTCATCCTCGGCGCAACCAGTGACAGCAGTCGTTCGGCCGCCCGGGTCACCACTCGCATGGTTCCACCTCCGTGGGTCCGATACCCGTTACCAGTTGCAGGGCGCGGTCCTGGACGGGCAGTTGTCGTAGGAGTAGATGCAGATGCCGTCGCAGTTCGGCGAGTACTTGGAGATGAAGATGCAGGCGGCCTCCGCCGTCACCTTCGGCGCGAGACGATTGATGAGGGCGTACCCCACCCGGTTGACGATCTTCATTTGCCGGTTCTCCTTCCGGTGTTCGTACTGGCGGTCCAGACTCTGCCGGCCAGGAGTATCGATCTTGATGGCGAACGTGTGTCGATCTTGGTCTATCGTCCTCTGTGTACGAATCCGTGGGCACGGCGCGGCGAGCGCGGCGAGGATGTGACATTGGTGGAGTTTCGTCTGCTGGGCCCGGTGGAGCTCTGGCGTGACGGGCGCCAGGTCCAGCTGACCGGCCACAAGCTTCGGTCGGTGATGGCGGTGCTGGCGCTGAACGTCGGCCGGCCGGTGCCCGCGGACCGGCTGATCCGGCTGGTGTGGGCCGAGGACGCGCCGTCGTCCGCGCCGAGACTGCTGCAGCATCAGGTCTCCTCGTTGCGGGCCCTGCTGCCCGACCCGGCCCTGATCCATCGGTCTCCGGCCGGGTACGAACTGCGGACGCCGCCGGAGCAGATCGACCTGCACGTGTTCGACGCCCAATGCGAATCGGCCGTGGACGTCCTGCGCGCCGGCGACGCCGATCTCGCTGCCCGGCAGCTGCGGTCGGCCCTGGCGCTGTGGCGCGGCCCGGCACTGTCCGGCACCACCGAGGAGCTGACCACCGCCTTCGGGCCGGCCCTCGAGGAGCGCCGCCTGGCCGCGTTGCTGAACCGGATCGACGCCGACCTGCGGGTGGGGCGGCACCTGCAACTGCTCGCCGAGCTCAGCCAGCTGACGGCCGACCATCCGTTCGACGAGCGGCTGCGGGGCCAACTGATCCTCGCGCTGGACCGGGCCGGCCGCAAGGCCGACGCGGTCGAGGCCTACCAGCAGATTCGCCGCCTGCTCGCCGACGAGCTCGGTATCGAGCCGGGCCCCCTGCTGCAGGGCACGTTCCGGCAGGTGCTGGGCGCGGCGGACGAGGACAACAGCGCCTCCGCGGGCGGCGAACCGACACCTCCGTCGGCACCGGCCGCCGCGACCACCGGTTCCCCGATCCTGTCCCGCGTGCCACGTCAGCTGCCCGCCACCGTGCCGGACTTCGTCGGCCGGGCGGAGGCGCTTACCGCACTGCACACGCTGCTGACGGGCGGGCATGCGGTGAGCGCGATCGTCGGCCCCGCCGGCGTCGGCAAGACCACGTTGGCCGTGCACTGGTCCCACGCGGCGGCCGGGCACTTCCCCGACGGGCAGCTCTTCGCGGACCTGAGGGGCTACGACCGGGACGAACCCGTCGCCCCGCAGGTGGTGATCGGCGGACTGTTGCGCGCCCTCGGCGTACCCGCGGACGAGGTGCCGCCCGACCTGGCCGAGCGCACCGCCCTGTACCGGACGCTGCTCGCCGACCGTGCGGTGCTCGTCCTGCTGGACAACGTACGCTCCGCGGAACAGGTCCGGCCGTTGCTGCCCGGTTCGAACCGGTGTGCCGTCGTGGTGACCAGCCGGGACGAGCTGGCCGGCCTGGTGGCCCGGGACGGAGCACGCCGCATCACCCTCACCCCGCTCACCGCGTCCGAAGGTCGCGATCTGCTGCGCCGTACGCTGGGAGCGGACCGGGTCGAGGCCGAGCCGGCAGCGGCCACCATGCTGACGGTGCTCTGCGATGGGCTCCCGCTCGCCCTGCGGCTGGCCGCCGAGCGGATGAGCCGTCACCCGGACACCCGGCTGACCCGACTGGTCAAGGCGCTGGAGCTGGAGGCGCACCGGCTGGAAACGCTGGACGCGGCGGGCGACCCGGCCGCCGCGGTCAGGGCGGCGTTCTCCTGGTCGTATCTCGCCCTGCCGCCCGCCGCCGCGCGGATGTTCCGGCTCCTCGGCCTCCACCCGGCCGCGGAGATCGATCCGACTGCCGCCGCCAACCTGGCCGGGCTGACGCGGCCCGAGGCCAGCCGGCTTCTGAACACACTGGCCGGGGTTCATCTGGTCACCGAGACCGCCCCGACCCGGTACCGGATGCACGACCTGCTTCGGGTGTATGCGCTGGAGCAGTGCCGCACGGAGGAACCGGCGCCGGCCCGTCGCGCCGCCGTCGTCCGCCTGCTGGCCGGGTACGACGCTGCTGCCCGGCGCGCGGTGGACCTGGTCGCGCCGCACCGCCGACGGCTGCCTGCGGCCCCACCGCCCGGCCCGCTCGTGCTGCCCACCGTCGCCAGCTACGACGAGGCGCTGGCCTGGCTGGACACCGAACGGGGCACACTCGTGGCCGCTGTGCGGTACGCGGTGGCCGTCGGCGAGTTGGCCTACAGTTGGCATCTCGCGCACACCCTGTGGCGGTATTTCCTGCTCGGCCGACACCTTGACGACTGGCTGACGAGTCACCAGGCCGCGGCAGTGGCCGCCCGCGAGGCGGGCGACCGGACAGCGGAGGCGGAAATGCTCAACAGCATGGCCGCCGCCGACACCCACGGTGGACGGTCCGCCCGGGCGGTCGACCGCTACCAGCGGGTGATCGAGCTGATGCGGGAACTCGGCGACCAGCGCGGCGAGGCCGGCGCCGTGGGCAACCTGGGCACCGCGTACCACCGCATCGGCCGTTACGCCCAGGCGCGACGGCACTACCTGGCGGCCCTGGAACTGTGCACCGACGAGGACCCGCGTGACCGGGCGTTCCTGCTGGGCAACATCGCCGAGGTCTCCTACCTGCTCGGCGACCACGCCGACGCGTTGCGGCACTACGAACGCTCGCTGGCCGTCAGTGAGGACGCCGACGACCGGTACGCGGAGACCTTCGCCCGCATCGGCCTCGGCGCCACGTACCGGGAACTCGGCCGCCTCGATGCGGCCGGGCGGCACCTCGAGCACGCGCTTCAGCTCAGCCGCGAGCACGCGGACCAGCACGACGAGGCGACCTGCCTCGGCGAACTCGGGCTGCTAAGGCTGTGCCAGGGGCGACCCGTCGAGGCGCTGCAGCACCTCGACGAGGGGCTCGACCTGGGCCGGCGGGTCGGCGACCCGAACCTGACCGCGATGGTGCTCACCCGACGTGGCGACACGCTGTCTGCCATCGGCAGTCGCGACGACGCGGAGCGCTGCTACCGGGAGGCGCTGGACATCGCGGACGCCGCCCGCGATCGGCTCCATCAGGCCCAGGCGCACCGCGGCCTAGCCAACGCCCGGCAAGCTGCTGGTGAGCGAGGTGGCGCCGCGCGGCACCGGCGCCAGGCGTACGACCTGTTCGCCGACCTCGGCCTGCCCGTCCCGTCCGACGTCGCCGGGGAGGACCCGGCCGATCGCGACCATGGCTGAGTATGGCATTTCCTGGATGCCGGCATGATGTCCCACGGATCAGCGGCTGCCGGTTGCGGCTGCTCCGTCGGGCCCGGTCAGCCGGAGCGCGGTGGGCGCGGCGGGTAGGGGAGCGGGCAGCCACAGCGGGCCGGCGCCGGGCACGATGGCGCCGAGCACCCGGGCCCCGGTCGCGCCGGTGCACGACGGCACGGTGGCGGGCAGACCGTGCGCGGTGTGCCAGCCGAGCAGCGCGAAGGCGATCGCCTCCTTGGTGTCGGCCGGCGCGCCGAACTCGTCGGCGGCGGTGACCCGCACCCGGGGCAGGCGCTCGCGCAGCATGCCCATCAGGGTCGGATTGGCGCAGCCCCCGCCGGAGGCCACGAGGGTGTCGACGTCGTGCCGGCGTACCTGGTCGGCGACTGTCTGCGCGGTGAGCGCGGTCAGCGTGGCGGCGACGTCCGCGTCCGGCAGGTCCGGGTGCGCCCGTAGCGCCGACTCCAGGTACGCGGCGTGGAACAGCTCCTTGCCGGTGGTCTTCGGCGCCTCGAGCCGGTAGTACGGCTCGGCGAGCAGCTCCGCCAGCAGGCCGGCGTGCACCCGGCCGGTGGCGGCGAGACGGCCGTCCGCGTCGTACCGCAGCCGGCCGTCGCTGGCCCGCACCACGGCGGCGTCGATCAGCGCGTTGGCCGGTCCGGTGTCGTAGGCCACCGGGCCGCCGCCACCGGGCGGCCGCAGCACGGTCAGGTTGGCGATGCCGCCCAGGTTGAGCGCGGCCGGCCGGCCCGGCAGGCCGGACAGCAGCAGAACGTCCATCATGGACACCAGCGGCGCGCCCTGGCCCCCGGCGACCACGTCCCGCACCCGTACGTCGGCGACCACCGGGACGCCGGTGCGCTCGGCGATCCAGGCCGGCTGCCCGATCTGCAGGGTGCCCCGCACCTGGCGCCCCTGCACCCAGTGGTAGACGGTCTGCCCGTGCGAGCAGATCAGGTCCACCCCGCCGGCGCGCCCGGCCGCGTCGGCCGCCACCTCGGCGAACGCCTGACCGATCAGGGTGTCCAGCTCGCAGGCCTCGGCGAAGGTCAGCGCCGCGGGTGGCAGGGCCCGCATCAGCCGGGCGCGCAGTTCCTCCGGATAGGGCGCACTGCCGGCGTACCCGACCGTGCCGTGCAGCACCCCGTCGCGCAGCGCGAAGTCGACTGCCGCGACGTCGATCCCGTCGTGGGAGGTGCCGGAGATCAGGCCGAGCACCTTCACGGGCTCGCCTCCAGCGCCTTCCGCAGCCGGCCGCCGCTGGCGGCCAGCCGCTGGCGGGGGTCCGCCCCGTCGGCAGGGCCGTCGAGCATCAGGATCGCGGTCTTGACGTCCAGGTCGGCGCGGTCGAGCGCCGCCTCCGCCTCGGCGCGGGGCGCCCCGGTCACCCGCCGGATGATGCGCACCGCCCGGTCGCGCAGCTTGGCGTTGGTCACCCGCAGGTCGACCATGAGGTTGTCGTACGTCTTGCCCAATCTGATCATCGAGACCGTCGATATCATGTTGAGTACCAGTTTCTGCGCGGTGCCGGCCTTCAGGCGGGTCGAGCCGGCCACCACCTCGGGGCCGACGAGCACCTCGATCCCGTGATCGGCGGCGGCGCTCAGCGGGGTGTCGGCGTTGCACGACAGGCCGACGGTCAGCGCGTCCCGCTCCCTGGCGGCCCGCATCGCCGCCAGGACGTACGGGGTGCGGCCGCTGGCCGAGATCCCGACGACCGCGTCGGTGGCCGTGATGGCGCACTCGGCGATCGCCTCCGCGCCGGCCGCCTCGTCGTCCTCCACACCCTCCTGCGCCGCGAACAGCGCCGGGGTGCCGCCGGCGATGACGGCCCGCACCAGCTCCGGCGGGGTGCTGAACGTCGGCGGGCACTCCGACGCGTCGAGCACCCCCAGCCGGCCGGCGGTGCCCGCCCCGACGTAGAGCAGCCGCCCGCCGGCCGCGAGCCGGTCGGCGATCCCTTCGATGGCCGGCACGATCTGCGGCAGCGCGGCCCGCACGGCGCCGGGCACGGTCGCGTCCGCGTCGTTCATGACCACCGCCAACTGCGCGACCGAGGCGGTGTCGAGGCCGGTGTACCGATCGTCGACCTGCTCGGTCAGCAGGTCACCCAGGCGATCCGTCATGCGTTGCGTCCACTTCTCGGGTCGAGGGCGTTGCGGAGCCCGTCGCCGAGCAGGTTGAGCCCGGCCCGGGCGCTGACCGCACGCCCGGCGACCGAGTATCACGGGGCCCGCGGAGCGCTGTCAACGTTTTCCACCTCACGACGGCAAGATGAAGAAAGTTGCCAGCGATGGGAATGCCGCTCCACCGACGCGTCACCGGGTATGCGCGAGCGCCTCCACCTCGGCGAGTGTGACGACCTCATCGCACTCCTCGGGCGTCAACTTGTTGATCAACGCCTTGGCTGCCTGCGCCTGCGCCGTGGTGGGCAGGTCACCGGCCACGAGGCCGGGCAGGCTCAGCTCGTAGCCGACCCGGGCCCGGGGCGAGTAGCGCCCACGGTTACGGGCGACGGCGAAGGAGACGCGGATGGCATGCTCGTTGCCGGGCGGCACGTTCGGCCGGTCCGTCTCCCGCGCCGCGAAGCGCATGCCGTGGTAGTAGGCGCACCGGTGACAGGTGACCGGCCCGTGGGTGAGCGTGGATCCGCAGAGCGGGCACGTCAGCCGGTCGAGGGCCGCGTCCACCACCCGCCAGTCGTGCTCGTCGGGACCGTCCGCCACGAGCCAGCCCAGCGCGGTCTCCTCGGGCGAACCTGGGGTGACGTCCAACTCGGCGAGCAGGCGCCCCCAGGCCAGCTCGAGTTCCGCCTCGAGCTCAGCGACGGTCCGGGCCAGGGACGGGCTGCGCCACGTCGGAGTGCCATCGACCATGTCGCCAAGCATGCGCCCGCGCCGCATGAAGCGACACCGGGTTCTGCGCGGGCACGGTCAGGAGAAGTGCGTCCTGGGCCGGGCCAGCCGCTCCCCGCCGACGATCAGGTCGACCTTCTCGTTGTAGAACGCGACCAGGCCGGCGATCGGCAGCAGCGCCCCGGTCGGAAAGCGGTACGACCAGGCCAGGTCCGGGTGCACCGTGCCGTCGCCGCGGACCGACCAGTAGTCGCTGGTCCGACCCTTGTACGGGCAGGAGGTCGTGGTCTCCGACGGCACGAGGCGGTGGAAGTTCAGTTCGGTGCGGTTCAGGTAGTAGCGGGTCGGCAGGCCGGTCTCGAAGACCAGCACCGGCGACGTCGACTCGGCCAGCACGGTCCCGTCGAGTTCCACCCGCACGCTGCGCGAGGACCGCACCGCGTCCACCCGCGCGTACGGGTTACGCGGATGGACGAACACCTCCTCGTCCTCCTCGAACCAGCCGTCGAGCGCCGCCCAGTCGAACCGGATCGTGTCCGCCAGCCCGGGCAGCGCGTCGTCCCCGTACCACCGGGCGCACGAACCACGGGTGGTCTCGCCGACCCGCAACCCGTGCAGCCGCCCGGTGCCCCGCCGCGACGGGTCCGTGCGCTGCTCGTCGACCAGCAGGTCACGGTTCACGTCCGCGCTCGGGATGTAGTACTGCGGGTAGAAGGGCCACTCCCAGACGTACCGGGCCCGCGTGGTGTCCAGCACCGGCTCGGCGGCGAGGAACGCGCGGACCCGGCGCGGCACGGGCTCGATGTGGTCCACCGGGGTGATCGCCTTCGGGTAGTCCGGCACCTGTCCTGTCCTCCACTGCTGGCTCGCGTCGGGTACCGGTTCAACGATCGGCGCGGCCGTTCGCGGCGCGTGTGACCTGAGGCACCTTCGTCGCGAGTGGGAATGAGATCAGGGGTCCGGTGATTTGGTGGCAGGTGTGACCGCCGCACAGTTCTCCGCCCGCGTCCGGACGGACGTGGCCCCGTGACCGCGACCGTCGACACCATCGAGACATCCACGCCAACCCAGCTTTCCGGTGACCTGATGAGCACCCGGCAACGGCTGCGGCTCGTCCTCGTCCTCGGCTCGCTGATCGCCATCGGGCCGCTGACCATCGACATGTACCTGCCCGCGCTGCCGGCCATCACCACCGACCTGCACACCACGTCGGCGGCCGTCCAGCTGACCCTGACCGGCACCCTCGCCGGCCTCGCCCTCGGCCAGCTGCTCATCGGCCCGCTGTCCGACGCGGTCGGCCGACGCAAGCCGCTGCTCGCCGGCATCGCGCTGCACATCGTGGCGTCCATGCTGTGCGCGATCGCGCCGAACATCGGGATCGTCGGTACCCTGCGCGTACTGCAGGGGCTCGGCGTCGCGGCCAGCTCCGTGGTGGCGATGGCGGTGGTCCGCGACCTGTTCAGCGGCGCCGCCTTCGCCCGGCTCTTTTCCCGCCTGATGCTGGTCATGGGCGTGGCCCCGATCCTGGCCCCCACGCTCGGCAGCGGGCTGCTGCGCTGGTCGGACTGGCGGGGCGTGTTCGTGGCCCTCGCCGTCTTCGGCGTCCTGCTGGTCACGGTCGCGGCGTTCGGGCTCGCCGAAACCCTGCCGCCCGAGCGGCGCCGCCGCGGCGGGCTGGCCGCCACCGGGCGGGACTACCTCGCGCTGCTGCGCGACCGGACGTTCGTCGGCCTCGTGCTGGTCGCCGGGCTCGCCATGGCGGCACTCTTCGCGTACGTGGCCGGGTCGTCGTTCGTCTTCCAGCAGCAGTACGGGCTGGACGAGCAGCAGTTCGGGATCGCCTTCGGCGCCGGCGCGGTCGGCCTGATCACGGCCACCCAGCTCAACGTGCGGCTGCTGCGCCGGTACTCGCCGCAGCGGATCCTCGTCACCGCGCTCGGCGTGGGCACGGCGGCCGGACTCGTGCTGCTCGCCGTCGCCGCCACCGGCTTCGGCGGCCTCGCCGCCATCCTCGCCTCGCTGTGGGTGGTGCTCGCCGCGGCCGGGCTCGCCATGCCGAACGCGCCCGCCCTGGCGCTGTCCCGCCACGGCGAGGCCGCCGGCACCGCCGCCGCCCTGCTCGGCGCGGTGCAGTTCGGCGTCGGCGCGTTGGCCGCGCCGCTCGTCGGCGTACTCGGCACCGGCAGCGTGGCGATGGCCGCGGTGGTCGCCGGCGGCATGGTCGCGGCGATGGCCGTCCTGCTCGTCGTGGTCCGGCCAGCGCGGCTGGCCGAGGTCGAGCCGGCCGCGGTCGCCGTGGCCGCGCACTGACCGGCGGGCGCCGGCCCGTCGTTGCCCGCCCCGACCGGCGCCCGCCGGATAGGGTCGGGCCTCATGCGGACCAAGCAGGAGCTGGGGGCGGCGATCCGACGGGAGCGGCGGGCGGTGCTCGTCGTCAACGCCCACTCCCGCCGGGGCCGCCAGCTCTACGAAGGAGCCCGGTCACGGCTGGTGGCGGCCGGGTTCACCCTGCTCGGCACATACCCGGTCGAGCGGCCCGGCGAGCTCGAACAGCGCCTCGCCGCGGCCGCCGATTTGGGGCCGGACCTGCTGGTCGCCGGCGGCGGTGACGGCACCATCGGCACCGCCGCCCGGCTGCTCGCCCACCGCGACATCGCGCTCGGCCTGCTGCCGCTCGGCACCACCAACAACTTCGCCCGCACCGTCGGCATCCCGCTCGACCTCGACGCCGCGGTCGGGATCCTCACCGCCGGCAAGGTGATCGACGTCGACCTCGGCCTGGTCGGGAACATGCGATTCACCAACCACGTCGGCATCGGCCTGTCCGCCGACGTGATGCTCCGGACGCCGCCGCGGCTCAAACGGGCCATCGGCCGACTCGCGTACCCGCTCACCGCCCTGGCGCTGCTCACCCGGCACCGGCCGCTGCGGGTGACCGTGCGCGCCGAGGCGCGCACGCACGAGTTCGTCACCCACCAGTTGTACGTGGCCAACGGCGGCCACCAGGCCGGCCGGCCGATCACCGCCGACGCCAACGCCGACGACCGGCTGCTGGTGGCGTACCCCGTCGGGGGGTCGACGCGCCGCGGGCTGCTGCGCGACACCGCCCGCAACGCCGCCACCGGGCACCGCCGCACGCTCGGCGACGAGCCGTTCCTCGCCGTGCGCCAGCTGTGGCTGGAGACCGACCGGCCCGCGCCGGTCGAGGTCGACGGCGAGCTGTACGGCGAGACGCCGATCCGGATCGGCCTGGACGCGAACGCGTTGCGCATCATGGCCGCCGCCGACAGCCCGGACCGCTGAGCCCGGCCGGCTGCCCGTCCTGCCCGACCGGCGAGCTCCCGCAGGTGCTGACGGAGTGCCGGTGGCGGTCCGGGCGGACCGCCCGCGCCCCGGGGCCCTCAGTCCCGGCGGTCCTCGTCGGGTACCGGAATCTCCTGGTTCTGCTCCACGGCGTCCGCCGGGCTGACATCACTGCGGACCGCGCCGGGCAGGTCGGTCTGGTCACTCGGCGGACGCAGGACGCCCTGCTCCGCCAGGTCCGCCTCGGACGCCTCCGGCACGGCGTCGGAGACCGCGTCCGGCGGACCGACCACGGTCTCGTCCTGCTGCTGCTCCTGCGCGTCGACCTCCGGCGGCCGGCGCAGCGGGTCAGCCTGCTCGTCCCAGTTGGCGGTCATCGCGGCCTCCGACCCGAGCGGCCCGCTCAGCGGGTGCGCTGCACGAAGGGCGCGGTCAGGTCGGCGATCTCGCCGAACTCCGCCGGGAGTTGGGACACCACGTCGTCATACCCCTCGGGTGGGAGGGCCTGGCGGAGGGCGTCGAACACCGCTGTCGCCCCGTCCTTCGCCCGCTCCGGGTCGACCTCGGCGCGCCCGCTGACCCGCTGCAGGAAGACGTCGAGCCCGAACCGTTCGGCGGTCTCGGTCGGGGCGAAGGCGTACGGCCGCAGACCCTCGGGAAGCTGGCCGGCCAGATCACGCGCCTCGCCGCCGTCGATCCGCTCCGCCAGGGTCGTCAGCGTGGCCCGGACGAGGGCGGTCGCCTGCTGCGACGACGTCCCGGTGCGCTTCGCCACCAGGCCGATGAACTGGTTGTCGTCCATCATCAGGGCCCTTCTCTCGGACGGATGCCCGCGTCTTCCCCGCCGCCGCCGGCTCAAACGGCAGCAGCCGGTGCAGCACGACCAGCGGCACCACGCCGACCGGATACCAGAGCAGGTCCACCGGATCGAACTGGACGCCCAGCACCAGCCGGGCCAGCAGACTACGCGCCGACAGCGCGGCCGGCACGCCGGTGAGCTGAAAACACTCCATCGCCCAGCAGAAGCCCACGGCGACGGCCCCAGCCGACACCGGGCGCAGGCGCGGCCACAGGAAGAGCACCCCGGCGTACACCAGCGACGCGTACAGGGCCGTGCCGGAGTGCTACTCGAGGCGGCCGTCGGCGAGGGCCCGGATGGCCAGCGCCACCGCCAGGAACAACGCCGCCGACACCAGCATGAGTAGCCGGAAGATGGTCGGCCGGATCGACATTTCGGCGATGCTATCGGCGCCGGGTCGTCCGCGCCGTCCCGAGCCGGCAACCCACCAGATCATCCGGTGGGCCGCCGGCCGGGTCGCGCGTCAGCGGTAGACGTGCACGGGGACGCCGACCCCGATGACCGACCAGAGCCGGTTCATGGCGGGGATGGGCACCCGGACGCAGCCGTGGCTGGCCGGGTAGGTGGGCACGGAGGTGGCGCCGTGCACCGCGTAGCCGCGGTAGAAGTAGTTCGGCCGCCACAGCAGGCCGAGGTCGCTCTGCCGCCAGCCGTCGATGCGCCGCTCGATCTTGTAGTTGCCGGTGGGGGTGGGGGTGCTGGACTTTCCGCTGGAGGCGTCCAGGATCCGTACCACTGACCCCCCGCGCGCCAGGTACAGCACCTGCCGGGTCAGGTTGGCCTCCAGCGAATAGCCGGAGTGCGTGTACTTCGGCTTGGGAACGACCGGGCGGTCGAGCGCCGCCCAGGTGCGCGGCCCGACGATCCCGTCCCGGGCCAGCCCGTTCACCTTCTGGAAGGCGACGACGGCGTGGTGCGTCGACGGCCCGAAGTCGCCGTCGACCCCGCCGACGTCGTAGTGCAGCGCGGTGAGCCGGCGTTGCAGGGTGCTGACCGCTGCGCCCTTGGAGCCCTGCCGCAGGACCGGCTTGCTGCTCGCGGCGAGCGTGACGGTGGTGACGGTGCTGGGGGTGGGTGCGGCGGCCGACGCCGGACTGGCGGTGACGGCCAGGCCGCCGGCGGTCACGAGGAGGGCCATCCCGAGCGCGGCGCGCGAGGCGGGGTGGCGAAGGCGGGTGGTGTGTGGTGAGACGGGAAGCATCGTCCCTCCCTTCCGAATTCCTGAGCATGACGGTAGCCCGTGGAAGCGAGGACGGCTGCCCTGTTTTGTAACGGTTCCGCACGTTCGAGGTCAGGGCACGTGTGGAGTCAGGCCACCCGGGGCACGGGCTGGATCGGCAGCGCCACCCGGTGCGCCGAGACGTCGCCGGTGCGCTCCACCGAGGGCGCCGGCGCGGTGGCCGTGGTCTCGTCGGCGGTCGGTGCCGAACCGGTCGCGTCACCCCCGGCCGTGGCGTCGGGGCCGGCGGCGCTCCGCATGTCGGTGAGCAGGGCCAGAAGTCGCCCGAGGTCGTCGGTCGGCATCCGGAACGAGCCGCGGCACAGCGAGCCGCTCCACAGGGACAACACCACGGCGCCGCGGTCGGGGTGGTAGCTGATCCGCAGCGTCCGGTCCTCGCCGCGCAGGTCGGTGAACAGGTCACCGAAGCTGGGCATCGGAAGCACCTCTCCCATCGATCCAGCATGCCGTAGACACACCGGCACGGGAAGGCCACGAGCGGTCAGAACCGGCCATGCTGGCCTACGACCCCGCGGGCGCGCCGCGCCTCGGCTCCGGCCCAGGCTGACCAATTTGATTATGAATCGTCAGTGATCATAGATTGGTCGTGTGGACCTTCTTCGATTCTCGCAGACTGCGGCGCGTCTGTCGGTGTCCGCCTCGTGACGCTTGGTGGTTGGGCTGGTTCGGGGCGGATTCCGGTGACGCGGCCGGCCGTGAGCGTTGGTTCTGCTCGATCGATGGTGGGTCGTTGAGCCGGTGAGCGGGAAGCTGCGGCTGGGCGAAGGCGAGACGGCCCGGACTGCGTGTGCCCGGGCTGTGCTGCGCACCGGTGTGGACGAGGCAACCGGTGAGGTCCTGTCTCCGGCGGTGCTGGCGCAGCGGGTCGGGTGGTGTGCCGATCTGGTGGCAGGCATGGCGGCCGCGCTGATCGGCGCGCACTGGAACAGCGTGGATGTGGAGGTCCTGGCCGGCGGGGTGGATGCGGGCGGGCGGCGGTTGCCGTCGAACGCGTGGATGGCCCTGCGGCGGCTGGGCTGGGCGGTGACCGCGCCGGCAGGTGTGAGGGTCAATGACCGGGTCGTGCGGATGGCGCAGGAGCAGGCGGGGCGTGCGCTGCGTTCGGCGGCGTGGCGTGCCGAGGTGACCGCCGGGGTCCTGGCGGCGTGGCCGGCCGATCCGCGCAAGCGCACCCCCACCGAGTGGGATCAGGTTCGGGCCTCGACCCCCGGCGGCGAGTATCTGCCATCCAATGTCATCAAGGGCCGCACCCGGCAGGTCGTCACGTTCGCCAAGGCCAATGGTCGCCTGCCGGTGGACGTGTTCGAGTTGGAAGGCGCCCCGCGGATTCCGCGGATGCTGCTGCTGGCCGCGTGCGACCGGCAGCAGGCCACCATCGAGCGCTGCGACACCGACCCGGCGAGAGCGCTGCTGCGGCTGCAACTGCCCACCCGTCCGGATCCGCGGACGTATCGGGACTGGACGTGGGTCGCCTGCCCGATCAGGCTGCCGTCCACGGTCCCCGCCTCGGCGGTGCTGCACCTGCCCACCCTCCGCCTCACCGACGGCACGGTCCGCGCCGACATGGCATACACGCACGCCGTGCCGAAAGCCCGGTCTACCGGTCACACCGTGGCGGTCGGCGTGGACTGGGGTCTCAACACCCTCCTCAGCGCCGGAGCCCTACGACTGGGAAAGGATGGCCGGATCACGGCGTTGGGGGCGGGTGGCCAGTTCCGCGCCGCCGGGGTCCTGGCCAAGCAGCACCGCCTGCGCCGCCACAGTGAGCGGCTGCACGCCAAGGCCGACCAGTACACGCGGCTGCTCGGCGGCCGCCCCGACGAGCAGCTGAGAGCGAAACACGAGGTGCTGGCCGGCGAGATCCGCCACGTGTCCACCCGCCGCGCGAACTTAAACGACGCGCTCGCCTGGGCTGCCGCCCGCTGGACCGTCGACCAGGCCATCGCCGCTGCGGCGACCGTCATCTACCTCGAAGACCTGCGGTCGATGGAAGCCAAGGGCATGGGCGCCACCCGCAACACCCGCCTGTCCCAACAGGTCCGCGGAAAGATCAGCGACCGCATACGGCACCTCGCCGCCGAAGCCGGTGTCGCCGTGGTCACCGTCCCCGCCCGCAACACCTCCAAACACTGCCCCCAATGTTTGACCCCACTGCAGCACCGCAAAGCCCCCGACCGGCCCACCACACCGGGATGGAAATGGGCCATCTGCCCCAACACCGGCAGCTGTGGTTGGCAGGGCGACCGCGACCACGGAGCATGGCGGCGTATCGCCGCCCGTGGCCTGACCCATCAGGGCAAGGCCGTCATCGACAAGACCAGCGGGCAGATGGTGATCCGCACGGTCGCCGACGAACTCGAAGCCGCAGCCGTCGTCACCCCAAGCACCTCTAATGCCAGCCGGTGGGACCGGTCGAAGACCGGCCCCACCCGGCCCCGCACTCCACGCCCCGCGCCCAGGCGACGCGGGGCACCCTCCCCCACCCGGCCTCATGGTCAGGCGGGTAAGCGTCCGGAGGGACACGCACCAACGGACCGGAGGCTGCCCCGCGCAGCCCACCGACACCAGGGCGTGAACACGATCAGCACATCCACCACCGCCGGCCACCGGCCAGGAGGAGCAGCACTGGGCGCAGGATTCCACTTCCACGTCCATGCATCTCCACCACGATGGGAAACGATCCCGGAAACCCCATCCGACTCAGGATCGCTAAGCTGATCAGGGACGCTGACGCGAGCGGTCAGCCGAGGGTCACGTGGGGCCGGTTTCCAGGTGAGCCTTCAGCGTGGCCAGATCCTTCCGGTTCGCCCGGCGCATCGCGGCGGCCAGGACCGGAGCGGCGACCGACGCGAAGCCGCTGGGCTCGCCTCGATTGCGCAGGATCATCCGGGTGGCGCCGTCGCCGTGCGGCTCCCACCGGTAGGTGGTCTCCATCGGGAACGGCCCCTCGGCGGTCCGCATCACGAGCCGCACGTCCGGGACCAGCTCGACGATCTCGTACGTGTAGGCGAGCCGCCTACCGAGGAAGTGCGCCACGAAGGCGACCCGGGAACCGACCCGCAGGGGCGGCGGCGTCAACCATTCGACCGAGGTGATGTTCAGGTACCAAGCGGGCGCGTTCGAGGGATCGCCCGCGTAGCGGGCCACCTCGGCGACCGGACGGTCGATCACCACCTCGGACACCACATCCACCACGGGCATACCCTCCGCGTCCTGGCCACGCCGATTCCTCGTCGCATCCAGTCTGACCCGTCACCGCGCGCCCGCGCCCGCGACGGGCGGGCCTGCAACCTTGCGAGTAGCGTGCACGCCGAACGATCAACGCGAGGAGGGCGCACCGTGCAGACGACGACCGTGGACGTGCCGACCGGCGACGGAGTGGCCGACGCGTATCTCGTCCGGCCCGACGGGGACGGCCCGTTCCCGGCCGTCCTGGTCTTCATGGACGCGTACGGGCTGCGCCCGCGGCTGGCGGAGATGGCCGAGACGATCGCCGCCCGCGGCCACGTCGTGCTGGTGCCGAATCTCTTCCACCGCTTCGGTCGCGCGCCGCTGGTCGACCTCTCCGGGCTCCGCGAGCCGTCCCGGCGCGGCGCGCTGTTCGAGGAACTCGGCCCGATGATCCGCTCCCTGACCCCGGCCGTCGTCGCCCGGGACACCGCCGCCTACCTGGACTTCCTGGCCGCGCAGCCGGACGTCGCGCCCGGCCCGGTCGCCATCACCGGCTACTGCATGGGCGGCCTGAACGCGCTGCGGGCCATTGAGGCGCACCCGGACCGGATCGCCGCCGCGGCCGTCTTCCACGCCGGGCGGCTGGCCACCGACGCCCCGGACAGCCCGCACCTGGCCGTCGGCGCGGTCACCGGCGAGTTGTACTTCGGCCACGCCGACCAGGACCGGTCGATGCCGGCCGAGCAGATCGCGGTCCTGGAACAGGCCCTGGACCGTGCCGGCGTCGCCTACCGCTCCGAGGTGTACCCGGGTGCCCGCCACGGCTACACCCAGTCCGACACCTCCGAGTACGACGAGCAGGCCACCGAGCGGCACTGGGCCGCGCTGTTCGACCTGCTCGACCGCACGTTCCGCCGCTGACCGGCGAGCTGGACGCGGCGACCGGGTCAACCGTCACCAACAGGACGATTCACCCGCGTCGCGTCGGGTAACCGCCGCCATGGCCGACAAGCGGCGTTCCGCCGACACCGTCCGCTCACCCCTGAACCGGGTGACCGGGCGGGGCGAACGAGCGGTGACCCGCGTCCGCAGCCAGGGCGGACAGGCCGGCCGGCTACGCCTGCGTCAGCTGGAGGTCACCGCCGTGATCTCCGTGCAGGCCGGGCTCGCCGCCGCGCTCGCCGCCCTGCTCGCCCAGTACCTCCTCGGTCCCGGCGCGCACGTCTTCGCCCCGGCCGCCGCGGTCGGCACGATCGCCACCGCCATCGGACAGCGGGCCCGGCGGACCTTCGAGCTGCTGGTCGGGGTGGGACTCGGCATCCTCGTCGGCGACCTGTTGCGCTTTCTGCTCGGCTCCGGGTCCTGGCAGCTCGGGCTGGTCGTGGCGCTGGCGATCGCGACGGCGCTGCTGGTGGCCGGCCGGGGTGGCGCCCTGGTCGGCCAGGCCGGCGGTACGGCGGTCCTGATCTCCGCCCTGGCGCCGGTCCGGTCCGGCCTCGAGCTGCCCCGCATCTTCGACGCGCTCGTCGGCGGCCTGGTCGGCCTCGCGGTGGTCGTCCTGCTGTTGCCGGTCAATCCGATCCGGGTGCTGGACCGGGCCGCCGCGCCGATCTTCACCGTCCTCACCGAGCAGCTCGACGCGGTGGCGCACGCTTTGACCACCCGGGACGCCGACGCGGCGGTCCGCGCGTTGGAGGGGCTGCGCGGGCTGGACGCCGACGTCGGGCGGCTCAACGAGGCGCTCACCGGCGCCGGAGAGGTGGTGACGCTCGCGCCGGCCCGCTGGCACCGCCGCGCGCTGTACCACCGCTATGCCAACGGTGCGGCACACCTGGAACGGCTGATCCTCTACGCCCGGTCGGTGGCCCGTCGCTCCGCCACCGCCCTGCAGTACGACGAGCCCATCCCGGCTGCGCTCCCCGACGCCGTCTCCCGGCTCGCTGAGGCCGCACGGGCGCTGCGCCGCGCCGGCCGCTCCGGCGACGACCTGGACCGCACCCACCAGTTGACCCGGGAGAGCGCGCAACTGGCCGGCCGGGCGTGGGCCCAGGGCGTCCGCTCGTACGGTGACGGCGTGATCACCGACCTTCGTACGGCGGCCAGTGAGCTGCTGCGCGCCACCGGATGCGAGCCGGACGACGCCAACCGGATGGTGCGGACCGCCGCCGGCGCGGGTGAGGCGGAGCTGCACCCACCGATCCGGGCGCGGATGCTCCGGCCCCGGCGGCACACCCCGCGCGCCCGGCGGCGCCTGCGGCTGGAGCGGCGAGCCCATGGACGACGGGGCACGAGTTCCCGGACTAGAGCTCCGGCCCGAGGCGAGCGGCAGGCCACGGACCGGAAACTGGCCCCTCCCATGACCGGCGAGCGTGATTAGCGTCGGGTCATGACCATTTACCCGGATGAATTGCGCGACCGCTTCGCGACGCTGACCACCGCGCACGTCGCCGACGCCTGCCTGCGGGCCGCCGTGCCGGTCCGCTGCGCCCCACCCGGCGTCGGACCGGTGGTCGTCGGTGCGCGGGCCGCCGGGCGGGTGCTGCCGACCCGGCACGTCGGCAGCGTCGACATCTTCCTGGAAGCGATCGACCGGGCCGCGCCCGGCGACGTGCTGGTGGTGGACAACGGCGGACGCACCGACGAGGCGTGCGTGGGCGACCTGGTGGTGCTGGAGGCGCAGGCCGGCGGGCTGGCCGGCCTGGTCGTCTGGGGGCTGCACCGGGACACCGTCGACATCCGGGCGGTGGGGCTGCCGGTGTTCAGCCTGGGCGCCACCCCCACCGGGCCGCGACGGCTCGACCCGCGGCCGCCGGAGGCGTTGCGGTCGGCGCGGGTGGGGGAGTGGACCGTCGACCCCGACGACCTCGCGCTGGCCGACGAGGACGGGGTGCTCTTCATCCCGGCCACCCGGGCCCGGGAGTTGTTCGACCTCGCGGAGTCCATCCGGGACACCGAGCGGCGGCAGGCCGAGCGGATCCGTTCCGGCGAACCGCTGCGGGCGCAGGTGGGTTTCGGGGGCTATCTGGCCGCACGGGCCGAGAACCCGACGCTGACCTTCCGGGACCATCTGCGTGCGGTTGGCGGCGCGATCGAGGAGTGAGCTCGGCGGGGTCGCGGTCGGCGATCCCGCGGTGCGGGGGCGTCGGCCGCGTCACGCCGCCTGGGGCAGGTGCCGCAGGCGGCGGTTCCACCACCCGGGGCGAGTGTGGGCCTGCCGGCGCAACCGCCGGTGCTCCCAGTGCTGATAGGCGACGAGCACCGGCACGAGTCCGAGCATGACCGCCGGCACCCGCAGCCGGGCGGTGCGGTTCTCCCGGACCACGGCGAGCAGACCCGCGACGGCCGAGGTGTAGAGGATCGGGTTGTAGAAGGGCATCAGCTCCGGTCCCAGCCCCTCGCAGTCCTTCAACCACGGCAGGCCGGCTCTGGTGCGACGAGTTGGCCAACCGCGCAGATGAGCCGACACGGCGGCGAGCCCGAAGCCGTTCGCCGCGGCCAACAACGGGTCAGCGGACTCGTCGCGACCGGTCGCGGCCAGGACGCCGCCGGTGACGAGCGTCCAGAAACCCGCGGCGGCGTACGGCCCGATCAGCGAGGCGAGCGGCATGCCGACACCCGCTGCCAGCTCGAAGGCCACGTGTCCGGCCAGGCTGACCACGGTCAGCCGGGTCAGGGGTCGGCGCCCGACGGGTCCGGCCGGGATGCGACGAGCGCGCCGCGCGTGGCCACCGAACATCACCGGAGGCGGTCCGACGTCACGCACCGGAAATGCCCCATCCGCTCCGCCCCTCACGAGATTTGCCGCCGCTGCCGCCCGATCGCGGTCGTCCGCCCGAGCGCGGCGGGTGTACCCCGTTTTCGGCCGGGCATTCGCCACGCTGCGATCAGCGGCCGGAGCCGCGGAGCGTCGGCCGGCAACCGGGACCGGCGGGACGTCGAGGACCGCGAGCCACCGCCGGCCCGGACGACAGGAGCCGTCCGGGCCGGCGACGTACTCAGAAGCCGAGCGCCTCGCGGCCGCCGACGATCGGCAGGGTGAGGCGGCTGGAGCCGGGCTGGACGGTCAGTCGGGTGCCGCCGAGCGGCAGCAGGGTGTATTCCTGGTCGCTGGAGAAGACGACGACCCCGATGCGGTGCCCCGCCGCGAAGACGTAGTCCTTCGGCTCCAGGGTCCAGCGGTAGTCGTACATCACGCCCTGCTGGACCGCGACGGTGTGCGACCAGCCGGTCCGGTTCTGCGGATCCATCCAGCCCCGCGTCACCACGACCGGCCGCGCGGTCGAGCCGGGCGCGCCGTAGTCGACCAGGTAGACCGACAGGTTCGCGTCGGGGCGGTTGTCGATGGACATCCGCAACCGCATCTCCGGCCGCCCGGACAGGCGCACGTCGCCGGTCAGCACCGGCGAGCGGTAGACCAGCCGGTTGGCGCTGGCCGTGTCAGGACCGGCCACCAGCGTGCTCGGGCTGATCGTGCGGCCCTCGTCCACGAAGGACTGCTCGGTGCGCTGGTTCCGGGCGTCGGTGGTGATCAGGTTGCCGGGCTCGGTGGCGCTGTCGGCGGTGAGGGTCAACGCCACGTCCCGGGCGCCCGGGTCCGGCCAGTTCGCGTACGTGGTGTAGGCCCGGTTCTCACGCTGCAGGACCGCCGTGGGCTCGTCCATGATGCCGTTCTGCACGCCCCACAGCCAGTAGTCGAACCAGCGGTTCTCGGTCTGCTTGTAGGTCCACGCCTGGCCGCTCGGCAGGGTCACCGTCGCGGCGCTGCCCGGCCCGCCGTGGCCGCCCTGGTGCAGCCAGATCTTGCGCGGCACGCCGGCCGCGGCGAGCCGGTCCCACCAGCCGGCGAAGTTCTCCGTCTTCACGTTCCAGTCGTTGAGCCCGTGCACGACGAAAACGCTGGCGGTGACCTTCTTGGCGCCCGGCAGGTAGTCGCGGGCCCGCCAGAAGTCGCTGTAGTCCCCGGTGATCCGGTCCTGTTCCGCCGTCAGCTGGGCGATCTCGTCGGCGCACCGGCCTTCGGCGCGCGCCCGACCCGCCGTGTACTGCGCCAGGACGTCGAGGTCCTCGC
This sequence comes from Micromonospora sp. NPDC007230, assembly GCF_042869115.1. Taxonomy (NCBI): domain Bacteria; kingdom Bacillati; phylum Actinomycetota; class Actinomycetes; order Micromonosporales; family Micromonosporaceae; genus Micromonospora; species Micromonospora sp. NPDC007230. Next base: position 205,818 of record NZ_JBIAFE010000009.1, read on the forward strand.
CCTGGAAGGTGCCCGGCGCCACCACCAGCCCGTTGGCCCGGTAGTAGTCGTACCAGTTGCTGATCGCGGAGACCGGGATGATGGTCTTGAGGTTCTCGACCCCGGTCGTGGCCACCTGGTTGGGCAGCGTCCCGTTGTACGACACGCCGGTCATGCCCACCGCTCCGGTGGTCCAGTCGGCGGTGACCGACTCGCCGGCGGCGTTGTACGCCTTCGCCCGGCCGCCCAGCCAGTCGATGATGGCCTTCGTGCCCAGCGTTTCCGCCATGTCCCCACTGGTCGGGCAGCCGTCGGAGTCCGCGGTGCCGATGCTCTGCCCGAGCACCACCGCATATCCGCGGGGGACGTAGTAGTCGTCGAGGGAGCCGGGCAGGTTGGCCTTGGCCCGCTGGATCCCGATGGCCTGCGACTGGCTGCGCAGCTGCTGGGTGAGCCCGGTCTGCGGCAGCTCGTCCACCAGCACGCTCGGGTACGGCACGTCGCCCCAGGTGCCCTTGCGATAGGGGCTGTGCTCGAAGACGACGGGGACCTTGAAGCCCGCCGTGGCGGTCTCCCGGGGGCGGGAGATGTCGGCGACGACCCGGTCGAGCCGGCCGTCGTGGTCGGTGTCGAGCGGCGTCTCCACCCACACCCGTTCCTCGATGGCGTCCGCGAACGAGAACACCGGTTGGGTCATTCCGTCGCTGACGACGATGCCGGGCGTCGGCGTGGCGGCGGCTGGTGCCGCGGGCACGGCCAAGACGGTTGTGGTGGCTAGAGCGGCGGTGAAGAGAATGCGATAGCGCGGTTGGCGCACGTATACCTCCCGTGGTGGGGGCTTCCCAAGAGGATCATGGTAGTTGCGCCACTGGCCACGGTCGATGGTCGTTCGGGCGCGAATGGCGCCCGGTCAGACGTGCGCGATCACGTCCTTGCCGTACGCGGACAGGGTCTTCTCCTTGTCGTCGTGCATCAGGTAGAGGGCGAAGTTGTGCACCCCGATCTCCTTGAGTTCCTGCAGCCGGTCGACGTGGGCCGACTCGGGTCCGAGCAGGCAGAACCGGTCGACGATGCCGTCCGGGACGAAGTCGGTGGACGGGTTGCCGGCGCGGCCGTGGTGCGTGTAGTCGTAGCCCTCGCGGCCCCGGATGTAGTCGGTCAGCGCCTTCGGCACGACCCCGGAGTCGCCGTAGCGGGCGACCAGGTCGGCCACGTGGTTGCCGACCATGCCGCCGAACCAGCGCAGCTGGTCCCGCTGGTGGGCGAGGTTCGTGCCCACGTAGGCCGGCGCGGCCACGCACATGGTGATCGAGTCGGGGTCCCGGCCGGCGGCGGTGGCCGCGTCGCGTACCGAGCCGATGGTCCAGCGGGCGATGTCGGGGTCGGCCGTCTGCAGGATGAAGCCGTCGGCCTGCTCGCCGACCAGCCGCAGCGCCTTCGGGCCGTACGCGGCCATCCAGACCTCCAGCCGGCCGTCGCGTACCCATGGGATGCGCACCGGCGTGCCGTGGTGTTCGGCCTCCCGGCCCTCGGCCAGTTCCTTGATCACGTGCATGGCCTGTTTCAGCGTGGCGAGGCTCGCCGGCGGCTGGCCGATGACCCGCCGGGCCGAGTCGCCGCGACCGATCCCGCAGACGGTGCGGTTGCCGAACATCTCGTTGAGGGTGGCGAACAGCGACGCGGTGACCGACCAGTCGCGGGTGCTCGGGTTGGTCACCATCGGCCCGACGATCAGGTGCTTGGTCGCGGCGAGGACCTGCGAGTAGATGACGAACGGCTCCTGCCACAGCACGCAGGAGTCGAACGTCCAGCCGTAACGGAAGCCGTTGTCCTCGGCGGCGGTGAGCCCGGCGACGACGTCGCGGGCGGGTGGGTCGGTCTGGAGTACAACACCGAAGTCCACGGCCACTCCTTGTCAAACCAGGTACTGGCAGAGATCGCGCTTGAGGAACGTGCCGTGTCCGGCGGCGCCGTGGAACGCGCCGTCGTCGACGACGACGCGACCGCGGGACAGCACGGTGGCGACCTTCCCGGTCAGCGCCATGCCCTCGTACGCGGAATAGTCCACGTTCATGTGGTGGCTGCTCGCGGAGATGGTCTGCCGGGCCGTCGGGTCGTACACCGTGATGTCCGCGTCCGCGCCGGGCGCGATGACGCCCTTGCGGGGGTAGAGGCCGAACATCCGGGCGGGTGTGGTGGAGCTGATCTCCACCCACCGCGGCAGGGTGATCTCGCCGCGCACGACGCCCTGATAGAGCAGGTCCATCCGGTGCTCGACGCCCGGCATCCCGTTCGGGATCTTGGAGAAGTCTCCCCGGCCGAGTTCCTTCTGGTCCTTGAAGCAGAACGGGCAGTGGTCGGTGGACACCAGCGACAGGTCGTTGGTGCGCAGACCGCGCCACAGCTCCGCCTGGTGTTCCTTGGGTCGCAGCGGGGGAGAGGCGACGTACTTCGCGCCCTCGAAGTCCGGCCTGGCCAGGTCGTCCAACGACAGGAACAGGTACTGCGGGCAGGTCTCGGCGAACACGTTCTGGCCGGTGTCCCGGGCGCGGGTGACCGCATCGAGGGCGTGCGCGGCAGACAGGTGCACGATGTACAGCGGCGCGCCGGTGACCCTCGCGAGGGTGATGGCCCGGTTGGTCGCCTCGCCCTCCAGCTCGGGTGGCCGGGTCAGCCCGTGCTGCACCGGGTCGGTCTGCCCACTCGCCAGTGCCTGCAGGACGAGCTGGTCGATGGCGATGCCGTTCTCCGCATGCATCATGATCATCGAGCCGGTGTCGCGGGCCTTCTGCATCGCCCTCAGGATCTCCCCGTCGGTGGCGTAGAAGACCCCGGGGTACGCCATGAACATCTTGAAGGTGTTGACGCCCGCGTCGATGCAGGCCTCCATCTCCTTCAGCGACGTGTCGTTCACGTCCGAGATGATCATGTGGAACGCGTAGTCGATCGCGCAGTTGCCGTCCGCCTTGCTGTGCCACTTGTCCAGCGCGGACAACAGCGACGTGCCTTTGGCCTGCACCGCGAAGTCGACGATGGTCGTCGTACCGCCCCAGGCGGCCGCGATCGTGCCGGTCTCGAACGTGTCCGTCGAGAACGTGCCGCCGAACGGCATCTCCATGTGGGTGTGCCCGTCGATGCCGCCCGGCACCACGTACTTCCCGGCGGCGTCGATCACCCGCTCGGCGCCGGCCGCCCACTGCTGCGCCAGACCCGAGTCGGGTGCGGCGAGCGCCGCGATCCGCTCGCCCTCCACCAGCACGTCCGCCGGGTACGCCCCGGTGGCGTTGACGACAGTCCCGTTGCGGATGACGATGCTCATGCCGGCGCCTCGCTTCGCTCGCCGCCGTCATGAGGCACATCCGCGCAGTGCTTGATGATTCGCTCGCTGCGCTCGCTCATGCCGGCGCCTCGCTTCGCTCGCCGCCGTCATGAGGCACATCCGCGCAGTGCTTGATGATTCGCTCGCTGCGCTCGCTCATGGCTTCACCAGCGATTCGTAGGTCTCGGGCCGGCGGTCGCGGTAGAACGCCCACAGGTCGCGCACCTCGGCCAGCCTGTCCATGTCCAGGTCGCGGACGACGACCTCCTCCTCGGTGTCCGACGCCGCCGCGCCGACCAGTTGCCCGCGCGGGTCGACGAAATAGGACTGGCCGTAGAAGTCGTTGTCGCCCAACGGCTCCACCCCGACCCGGTTGATCGTCCCGACGTAGTACTCGTTCGCGACGGCGGCGGCCGGCTGCTCCAGCCGCCACAGGTACTCCGACAGGCCGCGGCTGGTGGCGGAGGGGTTGAATACGATCTTCGCGCCGGCCAGCCCCAGGGCGCGCCAACCCTCCGGGAAGTGCCGCTCGTAGCAGATGTAGACGCCGATGCGACCCACAGCGGTGTCGAAGACCGGATAGCCCAGGTTCCCCGGCCGGAAGTAGAACTTCTCCCAGAACCCCTTCACCTGCGGAATGTGGTTCTTCCGGTGCTTGCCGAGGTAGGTGCCGTCGGCGTCGATCACCGCAGCGGTGTTGTAGTAGACCCCCGGCTGCTCCTGCTCGTACATCGGCACGATCAGGACCACCCCGTGCTGCTCGGCGACCTCGCGCATCAGCGCCGTCGTCGGCCCGTCCGGGATCGCCTCCGTGTACGAGTAGTAGTCGGCGTCCTGGACCTGGCAGAAGTACGGACCGTAGAACAACTCCTGCAGGCAGACCACCTGCGCGCCCTGCGACGCGGCGCGGCGGATCGCCTCGACCGCGTTCGCGATCATGGACTCCTTCTCACCGGTCCACTTCTGCTGCACCAGCCCGGCTCGGATGATGGTGCTCACCTGACCTCCCCCTTGGCGTGGCTGCCGCGCGGTGCCGACAGCGCCAGATAAACCACGAACGCGCCGACCAGGCCGGCGACCCAGCTGTAGTCGTAGAGCGGCTTGAGGAACGGGATGAGCCCGTCCTCCGGGAACGGGCCCTTGCCGGGCGCGGAGTAGGCGCCACCGACGGCGAGGACCGCGCCGACGACGGTGGCGACGACCGCCGTCCAACTCCAGCCGCCAGAGAACCAGTACCGGCCCTCGGGGCGGTAGAGGGCGGGCAACTGCAGGCGGGTGCGGTTGCGGACCCAGTAGCCGGCGATGAGCACGCCGGCGACCGCGCCGAGCAGGCCCCCGTAGAACCCGAGCCAGACGAAGATGTAGATGTTCGGGTCCTGCACCAGCCGCCACGGCTGGATCAGGATGCCGAGTACGCCGGTGATCAGCCCGCCGGTCCGGAAGGTGATCAGCCGGGGCACGGCGTTGGAGAAGTCGTACGCCGGACTGACCGTGTTGGCCGCCACGTTCACCGACAGCGTGGCCACCACCACCGTGAACAGGCCGAGCGCGACGACCAGCGGGTTCTCGAACTTCGCGGCCAGCTGGATGGGGTCCCAGATCGCCTCGCCGTAGATCGCCGCCGTGCCCGAGGTGATCACGATCGACAGGATGGCGAAGAACGACATTGTGGTGGGCAGGCCCAGGATCTGGCCGTACGCCTGCTGCCGCTGGCTGCCACCGAACCGGGTGAAGTCGGGGATGTTCAGCGACAGGGTCGCCCAGAAGGCGATCATCGCCATCAGCGACGGCGCGAACAGCTTCCAGAAGTCGGCGCCCCAGCCCAGCTTGGACGGCTGGGACAGGATCGGGCCGAGCCCGCCCGCCTGGACCAGGACCCAGATCAGCAGCGCGACGGCGACCACGATGACGAACGGCGCGGCCCAGTTCTCGAAGCGGCGCAGGGTGTCCATGCCGCGCCAGATGATTGCCATCTCGATCGCCCAGAACAGCAGGAACGACGCCCACAGCGTCCACGGGTGGTCCATGACCTTCGCCGCGTCGACCCACCAGGAACCCAGCAGCTTGCCGGCGATCGCGTAGATCGCCTCACCGCCGATCCAGGTCTGGATGCCGAACCAGCCGCAGGCGATGAAGGCGCGCAGCAGGGCCGCGAGGTTGGCGCCCCGGACGCCGTAGAACGCGCGGGCGAAGACCGGGAACGGGATGCCGTACTTCGTCCCGGCGTGGCTGTTCAACAGCATCGGGATCAGGACGAGCAGGTTGCCCAGGGTGATGGTGAGGAACGCCTGCACCCAGTTCATGCCGAGCTGGATGAGCCCGGCGGCGAGCAGATAGCTGGGGATGTTGTGCGCCATCCCGACCCAGAGCGCCGTGAAGTTGTACGTGTTCCAGGTACGCCGCTCGATGGGCACCGGGGCGAGTTCGAGGTTGAAGTACCGGCTGTCGGCGATGGTGGAGAAATCGCGCAGCTCCACTCGGCCATCCGGATGGGTGATCTGGGTGCCCGGCTCGACCGCGGTGGCTTCGTGGGGTAGGGGTTCAACGGCCATCGGTGTCACCTCCCTGTTGCGCTGCCGCAACAGCGGCGGGCAGCCGGCGCGCGTGCTGCGGATGGGGCGGAACAGCACGATCTTTATCTCGGAATGGTGAGTGTCACGGACCCGCCACGGGCAGTGGCAAAGTGTCCACGCTTGCCATGATCACGGCACACTGTGTCCACGAGCATGGCCGCAGCGATCATGTCAATCCGCGCGGCGGACGGATTCCGGCCGCCTACCGGATTCGGCGTCGGGTCATGCGTCGTCGAGTTCGTGCACCAGCAGCGCGACGTACAGCGACAGCATCGACTCCGGGTCCTCCAACGACACCCCGAGCACCTGCGCGATCCGCGCCAACTGCTGGTAGTACGCGGTCCGCGACACGTGTGCGGCAGCCGCCGCCGCGGACTTGTTGCCGCCCTGCTCGCAGAAGCAGCGCAGCAGCTCCAGCAGCCGGCTGTGATGGTTGGCGTCCCGCGCCAGCAGCGGACCCAGCTCGCGGTCCGCGAAGGCCCGGACCCGATCGTCGTCGCGCAACAGGTGCAGCAGGCCGCGCAGGCGCACGTTGTCCAGCCGGTGGTACAGCTGCGTGCCGGGGGCGCGCAGGGCCGCCCCCGCCACGTGAGCGGCCTCGCCCAGACTGCGGCGTACCTCGGCGACGTGCGACACGGTGGTGCCGACCGCCACCAGCACCGGACCGGCCGCCGAGCGGTGCACCTCCCGGGCCAACCGGCGCAGCACCGCGTCGACCCCGGCCTGCGCCGGCAACGACAACAGCGCGCGTACGGTCGTGTCGTCCACCACGCCCACCAGGGCGGGCACCGCCACCCGCCGCGCCGCCAGCGCGGTCGCCTCCGCGAGGTCCCGCAACACCTCCTGCGTGGCCAGCGCGGGGGCCCGGGGCGTCCCGGTGGCCGGGCGGATCGCCATCCCGACCAACTGCCGCCGCTCGACGCCGACCCCCAGCGCCGCCGCCCGGGCGGCCAGGTCCGGCGGCGGTACGGCCTGACCGAGCAGCTGCGCGAGCAGCATCCGGTGCGTCTGCCGCTCCAGACTTTCCCGGTCCCGCGCCACGAGCCGATGCACCGCCAACGCCGACGCGGCCCGCTCGGCGACCACCACGTGCCGGTGCGGTGGCGGGTCCGGTGAGAGCAGGACCAACCGCCCCCAGTCGGCGCCCTGCGCCCCGACCATGGTGGCCAACCAACCCGCGTCCTCGTCGTAGGCGGTCCGCTCGGGCGCGGCCACCGACCGGGACCGCTGCCCCCAGTCGGCCAGCAACTCCGTCGGGTCCCGGCCGGCCGCGTCGTACGCGAGCACCTCGTGCCCCAGCGTCTCCAGCACCACCGGCAGCCCGGAGATCCGGGCCACCTCGCGCAGCACCTCCGCCGGATCCGCACCGGCCACGGTGAGCGAGGTGAACGTCTCGTGCACCTGCTCGGCGGCCCGCAGCTCGGCGAGCTGCGCGTCGACGATCAGCGCCACCACCGCCTCGGTGACGGACACGAATGGGGTCTCCTGCGCCAGCGTGATCAGGGGCAGCCGATGCCGGTTGGCCGCCGCCACCAACGCCTCCGGCAGCTGGCCGCTCCACCGCCGGACCAGCTCGATGACCAGCCCCGCCGCGTGCACCGCGGCCAGGTCGTCCACGTACCTCGCCAGGGCCGCGGCCTCGTCGGGCAGCGCGATGCCGGTGGTGAGCACCAGCTCCCCGCCGCGTAGCAGGTGCGCGATGTCGGCTACCTCCGCCACATGGACCCAGCGCACCCGGCCCTGCATGCCGGCCGAACCGGCCACCACCTGCGGCTTTCCGCGCCGGATCACCGGCAGTGCGATGGCTTCTGCGACGGAGGGGTACATCGCGGCTCCCAGGGGAGGGACTGCACACAACGTAATGGTGCGGCGACCACAGCGGTACAGGTTGTGCGTAGCGGTTGCACAACGATTGCCGCCACACTCGCCGTGGGGACGAGTTACGGGAGGACGCGATGGCCCACCGCGAGCTGCTGGCCCGACACCGATCCGTGCTGCCGAACTGGCTGGCGTTGTACTACGAGCAGCCCATCGAGATCGCCGGTGCGCACGGCCGCCGGGTGACCGATCGTGAGGGGCGGACCTACCTGGACTTCTTCGCCGGCATCCTCACCAACGCCATCGGCTACGACATCGCCGAGATCAGCGACGCGATCCGGTCACAGGTCGACACCGGCGTGCTGCACTCGTCCACGCTGTACCTGATCCAGTCGCAGGTCGAGCTGGCGGAGAAGATCGCGCAGCTGTCCGGCATCCCGGACGCGAAGGTGTTCTTCACCAACTCGGGCACCGAGGCGAACGAGACCGCACTCATGCTCGCCACCCAGCACCGCCGCAGCGAACAGGTGCTCGCCCTGCGCAACTCGTACCACGGCCGGGCCTTCGCCACCATCGCGATCACCGGCATCCGCGGCTGGTCGGCCAGCGCGCTCAGCCCGGTCAAGGTGAGCTGGGTGCACGGCGGCTACCGCTACCGCAGTCCGTTCCGCGACCTGTCCGACGCGGACTACATCAGGGCGTGCGTGGCCGACCTGCGCGAGGTCATCGAGACGACCACGGCCGGCGACGTCGCCTGCATGATCGTCGAGCCGATCCAGGGGGTCGGCGGCTTCGCCTCCCCGCCGGACGGACTGTTCGGGGAGTTCAAGAAGGTGCTCGACGAGTACGGCATCCTCCTCGTGTCCGACGAGGTGCAGACCGGCTGGGGCCGCACCGGCGAGCACTTCTGGGGCATCCAGGCGCACGGCGTCGTACCCGACGCGATCACCTTCGCCAAGGGCCTGGGCAACGGCCTCGCGATCGGCGGCGTGGTCGCCCGGGCCGACCTGATGGACTGCCTACGGGCCAACTCGATCTCCACCTTCGGCGGCAACCCGCTGGCCACCACCGGCGCGCTGGCGGCGCTGACCTACCTGCTGGAGCACGACCTGCAGGCCAACGCCGCACAGCTGGGCACCCGCCTGCTGGACGGCCTGCGCGCGGTCGCCGCGGCCCATCCCGTGGTCGGCGACGTGCGCGGCAAGGGCCTGATGATCGCGCTGGAGTTCGTCGGCCCCGACGGCGAGCCCCATCCGGCGGCCGCGACCGCGCTGCTGGAGGAGACCCGGGAACGCGGCCTGCTCGTCGGCAAGGGCGGCCTGTACGGCAACGTCATCCGCCTCGCGCCACCGATGACCCTGACCCGGGCCGAGGCGGAGGAGGCGCTGGAGATCCTCACCCAGTCGATCGAGGCGGTGGCCAAGGAGGTGCAGCCCCGATGAGGACCACCCACTGGATCGGCGGCAAGCCGTGGCACGGCGTCGCCGAGCGCACCGGAGACGTCTACGACCCCGCCACCGGCCAAGTCGCCGGACAGGTCGACTTCGCCACCGCCGCGGTCGTCGACGAGGCGGTCGCCACCGCCCGCGAGGCGTTCACCCGCTGGCGCACCGCCTCCCTCGCCCAGCGGACCACCGTGCTGTTCGCCTTCCGGGAACTGCTGAACACCCGCCGGGCCGACCTCGCCGCCATCATCACCGCCGAGCACGGCAAGGTCCTCTCCGACGCGGCCGGGGAGATCCAGCGCGGGTTGGAGAACGTCGAGTTCGCCTGCGGCATCCCGCAGCAGCTCAAGGGCGGATACAGCGAGAACGCCTCGACCCAGGTCGACGTGTACTCCCTACGACAGCCGCTCGGCGTGGTCGGTGTGATCTCCCCCTTCAACTTCCCGGCCATGGTGCCGTTGTGGTTCGTGCCGAACGCCATCGCGTGCGGCAACACCGTGGTGCTCAAACCGAGCGAGAAGGACCCGTCCGCGGCGAACTTCCTGGCCGAGCTGTTCGCGGAGGCCGGGCTGCCGGACGGGGTGTGCAACGTGGTGCACGGCGACAAGGAGGCGGTCGACCGGATCCTCGAGCATCCGCACGTCAAGGCCGTCTCGTTCGTCGGCTCCACCCCGATCGCCCGCTACGTCTACCAGAGCGGCACCCGGCACGGGAAGCGGGTGCAGGCGCTCGGCGGCGCGAAGAACCACATGGTCGTGCTGCCCGACGCCGACCTCGACCTCGCCGCCGACGCCGCCGTCTCGGCCGGCTTCGGCTCGGCCGGCGAACGCTGCATGGCCATCTCCGTCGTCGTCGCGGTCGACCCGGTCGGCGACGAGCTGGTCGCCAAGATCAGCGAGCGGATGGCCGCCCTGCACGTCGGCGACGGCCGCCGCCCCGGCTGCGAGATGGGACCGCTGGTCACCGGCGCCCACCGGGATCGGGTGACGGCGTACCTGGACGCCGGCCGGGCCGCGGGCGCGCAGCTCGTGGTCGACGGGCGGAACCACCCCGTCGACGGCGAGCAGGCCGGCTTCTGGCTCGGCCCGACCCTGTTCGACCACGTCGACACCGACATGTCCGTCTACACCGACGAGATCTTCGGGCCGGTGCTGTCGGTGCTGCGGGTGCCCAGCTACGACGCGGCCGTCGAGCTGGTCAACGCCAACCCGTGGGGCAACGGCACCGCCATCTTCACCAACGACGGCGGCGCGGCCCGCCGGTACCAGAACGAGATCGAGGTCGGCATGGTCGGGGTGAACGTCCCCATCCCGGTCCCGGTGTCCTACTACTCCTTCGGCGGCTGGAAGGACTCCCTGTTCGGCGACGCCCACGCGTACGGGCCGGAGGGGGTGAACTTCTTCGTCAGGTCCAAGGTGGTCACCAGTCGCTGGCCCGACCCCTCCCACGGCGGGGTCAGCCTCGGCTTCCCGCAGAACCGCTGACCACCGGCCGACCCGGCGGCTGCCCGCCTGACCGGACCGCCCCCGGGCGGTGGTTGGTGGGGTACTGACCTCCGTCACGACGCCCCGAAGCGGTCGGCGAACGCGGCCTCGACCGGCCCGCCGGCCCGGTCGAGCACCGCGAAGGTGACCTGGTCGAACCAGCCCGCCGCGTCGGCCAGGGCCAGCGCGAACGCCTCCGCCACCGTGGCCGGGTCATTGCGGAACACGCCGCAGCCCCACGCGCCGAGCACCAACCGCCGGTGGCCGTGCGCCGCCGCGACGGCCAGCACCCGACGGGCCCGGGTACGCAGCGCCGGGGCGACCCGCTCAGCGTCGGCGGGCTGGTTGCGCAGCACCGCGCCGCGGTTGGGGGCGGCGGCGGTCAGGAACGACACCTCGTGGGCGGCGTCGAGCAGCCGACCCTTGTCGTCGCGGAACACCGGCACCCGCGGCGAGTGGATGACGCGGTCGCTGTAGAGCAGGTCCCGCTGCGCGCGGTGGAAGTCGTAGAACCCGGGGACCGCGGTCAGGCAGGGGAAGAGCGCCGAGGCCCGGGCGATGCTCTCCTCCTGCGCCTGCGCCCCGGTGCGGAACCCGCCGCCCGGGTTCTTCGCCGAGGCGAACACCAGCGCGGCGACGTCCCCGCCTCGGGCGAGGCGGCGGGCGGCCAGCAGCGTGCTCTCCCCGGTCACCTCCACCGCCGGGGCCGCGTCACCGGTGGGTGGGGTGGGCAGCGGGTCGTCGGGCAGGTGCAGGCGGGTGCCGGCGACGGCGGCGCGGACCGGGTCGGTGAGCTCGACGGGCTCGCCGTGCCCGTTGAGGTACCGGCCGGCGTCGAGGATGTCCAGGGTGTCGCGGGCGATGGCCCGCAGCCGCGTACTCATGATCGCCTGATTGTGCGGCAGCGGTCCGGGGCGCGACGACCGGTTATCGGGCCGGCAGGTGCTGGACGAGTTGGATCGGGTTGCCGTCCGGGTCGGCCGTCCAGGCGATCAGCAGCCGGTCGAGCCAGACGTGCGGGGCGGCCAGTGCGGGTGCGCCGTCGGCGGTGAGCGCCGCGTACGCGGCGGCCGTGTCGTCGGTCCAGAGGACGACCGCCGCGCGCTGTCCCGACGGCACCGGGTCGAGGCCGTGGTCGTCCCAACGCCGCTCAGTCGGGCAGGCGGGGCATCTCCAGGCCGGGATCCCGGCCGAGCAGCACGGCCCGGGTCAGCGCGGACGACCCGAACCGGTCCCGGACGGCGTCCACCGCCGCATCCAGCTCCGCGCCCGGGTCGCGGGTGAACGGCAGCGTCAGCTGCACGTGCCCGGTGTCGAGGTTGCCGACGGACACCCCGATCAGCGTCACACCCCGGGCGTCGATCTCCGGCAGCGCCGCCCGCAGCAACGCGCGGGCGGCCTCGAGCAGTGGCCGGGTCTGGGCGGTCGCCTTGTCGATGGTGTGCGAGCGGGTCGCCCGGGTGTAGTCGGCGAAGCGCAGCCGTAGGGTGACCGTACGGCCGGTGCGCCGCGCCGCGCGCATCCGCCCGGTCACCCGGTCGACCAGCCCGGCCAGCACGGCGTCGAGCTCGGCGGGGGAGCGCGGCTCCCGGCCCAGTGCGTGCTGGGCGCCCATCGACGACCGGCGCCGCCCGACCTGGACCCGGCGGGGGTCGCGGTTGTGGGCGAGGGCGTGCAGGTGGCGGCCGGCACCGCCGCCGAGCAGCGACACCAGGGTCGGCTCGTCCAGCCGGGCCACCTGCCCCACGGTACGGATGCCCCGGTCGCGCAGCTTCGTCGCGGTCACCGGGCCGACGCCCCACAGCCGCTCCACCGGCAGCGGATGCAGGAAGGCCAGCTCCCGCCCGGGCTCGACGACCAGCAGCCCGTCCGGCTTGGCCACCCCGCTGGCCACCTTGGCGAGGAACTTCGTCCGGGCCACGCCGACGGTGATCGGCAGGCCGACCTGCTCGCGTACCTCGCGGCGCAGCCGGGCCGCGATGTCGGCCGGCGGGCCGACCAGCCGGCGCAGGCCGCCCACGTCGAGGAACGCCTCGTCGATGGAGAGCCCCTCCACCAGTGGCGTGGTCTGCCGGAAGATCTCGAACACCGCCCGGCTCGCCGCCGTGTACGCGGCCATCCGCGGCCGCACCACGATCGCCTCCGGGCACAGCCGTAGCGCCTGCCGCCCGCCCATCGCGCTGCGTACGCCCCGGGCCTTGGCCTCGTAGCTGGCCGCCAGCACCACGCCGCCGCCGACGATCACCGGCCGGCCGCGCAGCCGGGGATCGTCGCGCTGCTCGACCGACGCGTAGAAGGCGTCCAGGTCGGCATGCAGGATGGTGGCCTCGCCCGACACGAACACATGTTCGCACAGGTGTTCGACAATGCTCCGCTGACCTGCCGAAAACAGGTCAACTCAGCGCCGGCCCGGGCACTGCGGCGGCGCCCGGGTTGGCTCAGCGGTGGGGACCGGTCACGGCAGCGCGAGCACCGCGGCGTGCCCCAGATGGTCCGACGCCCACCGGCCGTCCGGGGTCTGCCGCTCGGTGCCGAAGACCTCGCTGCGCACCGGCACGACCGCGCCCCTTGACCAGAACCATGTCGATCCGGTGCTCGACGTCGCCGGCCGGCTGGTTCAGGTCGTCGCCCAGTCCCGAGGTGTACCCGGGGTCTCCGGGGTGCAGGACCGGCCAGGTGTCGATCATGCCGCCGCCCACCAGCGTGAAGTACGCGAGCCGGTTGTTCGGATCGGGCAGTTCCGGCCCGGTGTTGAGATCCCCGACGAGGATCAGCCGGCCGGTGGTGCGCAGCGGTCCCTGCAGCAGCTCCTGCGCCTGCAGCACCCGGACGCCCGGGTGGAACGCCTCCAAGTGGGTGTTGACGAACCGGTAGGTCCGGCTGCCCTGCGCCACGTCCACCGCCGTCCAGCCGCGGGTGCTGGTGGCGCTGCCACCGACCGGCGGGAGCGGGGTCACCAGATTGTGCACGAAGTTCCCCGACGACGTCCCGGTCACCTTCACCCGGCCGCCGTGCCGCACCAGGATCACGTCGCGCATGGTGAGCCGGGCGTCCACGTTGTGCGGCGCCCCCGCCGGGACCTCCAGGTCCGCCTCGTTCTGCACCACCGCCACGTCGTACGGGTGGCCGGAGCCGGCCAGGTCGGACATCAGCAGGGCCAGGTAGTCGTACCGGAGCGTGGTGGCCGGCGCGGGATCGCCGAGCGGCCCGGTGCGCCACAGCGCCACCTCCTGCAGGCCGACCAGGTCGGGCTTGCGCTCGCGGATCTCCGCGGCGACCAGCCGCGCCCGGGCGGGGAAGTCCATCCGGTCGACGTGGCTGAGCAGGGCCGCGTTGGCGGCCAGGAACGCCGGCAGGGTCGGCGCGGTCATCGATCCAGTGAGGTCGCCGCCGAGATAGAGGTTGCGGGTCAGCACCGTCACCTTAGGGCCGGCCTCCGCCTGCGCCGGCGCCGGGAGAAGCCCCAGGCTGGCGGCCACGACGGCGGCGGCGGTGACCAGCCGGGTCAGTCGGAAACGTGTTCTGCCGTCCATGCCCCGGTCCTCTCTCCAGCGGATGATCCGCGTCGGGTAACCAGGGCGTACGGTAGCGCCGCGGCGACCATCGTGGACACCGCCGTTCGGGCGGTTCCACCAGCTCCGAGAGCAGTGTCAGACGGGCAGGGATACGTGCGACAGACCGGCGGCCGCCCCGGTCCAGGGCGGCCGCCGGTCGTTGGTCGTGCGGCGGTCAGGAGACGGTGATCGCGAGCTTGCCCAGCGCGCCCGCGAAGTCGCCGAGCGCTTTGGGCACCTCGGCCAGGTCGTAGCGTCGGGTGACCGGGACGTGCAGCCGACCGGCCGCGAGGTCGCCGGCGAGCCGGTCGAGCGTCTCGGGGCTCGGGCTGCCCATGATCGACGTGGCGGCCGGATGCTGGTCGGGGCCGAAGCCGATGGTCGAGGCGAGGCGCCCCTCGAAGGCGAGCAGCCCGGCGAGTTCCATGCCGTCACCGGCCAGGTGCACCACCGCGGACACCCCGTCGGGAGCTACCGCGCGGACCTGGGCGCTCAGGTCGCCGGTGTAGTCCACCACCTCGGCGGCGCCCAGCTGCCGGACGAAGTCCGTGGCGGCGCCGGGGCGGGCGGTGGCGATGACCCGCGCGCCGGCCGCGGTGGCGTACTGGACGGCGAGCGCGCCGACGCCGCCGGTCGCGCCGGCGACCAGGACGGTGTCTCCCTGACCGGGTGCGACGGTGTTCACCACGTCGACCGCGGTGGCGCCGGCCAGCCCGAGCGCCCCCGCGGTCGACGGGTCGAGACCTGCGGGAAGGCGGGTGATGCCGAACTGTTCGCCGACCGCCACGTGCTCGGCCCACGAGCCGTCGCCCAGGTAGGACCGCATCACCACGCCGAACACCGGGTCGCCGACGCGGAAGCGGGTCGCCCCGTCGCCGAGCGCCGCGACCTCGCCGGCGAAGTCCTTGCCGAGCACGACGGGGTACCGGTACTCGAGCCCGCCCTTCATCATCCCGGCCGCCGCCTTCTTGTCGAAGCCGTTGACCGAGGACGCCCGGACCCGCACGAGCACCTCACCGGGGCCGGGGCTGGGCTGGGGCAGGTCGCGGAGGGCGGGTTCCCCTCCCTCCGCGACCAGCGTGATCGCCCGCATGCGCGTACCCCTCTCGTCGCCGCGGTCCGTCAGGCGCCCCGCGTGTGGGGCCGGCCAGCGGCGCCGCGCGACAGCGAACTCGGCGCGTTCACCCCCGCCTGGTCGCTGACGCCGACGCCGAGCCGCTCGACCAGCTCACCGCCGAGCCAGCCGGTGAAGCCGGCCAGCACGATGCCGACGAAGCTGCAGCCCAGAGCCGCTGCAGGGGGTTCCCAGTTTGTTGCCGACAGCCGCAGGAACCAGCTCGCCGCGAACAGCAGCAGCACCACCACGTTGCCGAGGCCGTGGACCGCGCCGACCCGCTTCGCGCGGGTGCCGGCGGGGATGGACAGCCAGTCGACCAGGCCGAACACCCCGGCGATCAGGCCGCCGATGACACCCGCGGCGATCGTGTACGCCGCGGAGATCTGGAAACCCGCCCGGTCGGTGATCAGGTAAAGGATGTCGAAGATCACCGAAGTGGCGAGCAGGCCCAGCGGGAACACGATCAGGATGGGGTGGATCCCGTGCCCCATCGCCTTGGCGCGACTCTCCATGCCAACCCTCCTGTCTGTTCAGGTGAGGGCGCTTTCCCCGCCACCGCCGGACTACACGTGCCGGCCCACCCGGTCGACCGCTCAGGCCCGCCGCCCACGGCGGGAGACCGCCTGCCGCGGGGGACGCCGGATCACCGCCAGCCGGTCCCCGCGCGCGCTGATCGAGGTTCGCCCGCCGCGCCGGCGGCGCACAGTCAGGTCGACGGTGGCGCCCCCCACCTGTACGCCCTCCAGCCGCAGGTCCGGCAGCCAGTCGGGCAGGTGCGGGTCCACGATGATCGCCCGCAGGGGCGCGACCGGGCGCAGCGCCAGCAGCGCCTGCACCAGCGCCACGATCGCACTGGCCGACCACGCCTGCGGAGCGCAGGAGTTCGGGTACACGCCGGGGTGCGGATGATCGGCGTCTCGGGGCAGGCCGCTGAGCGCCTCGGGCAGGCGGTGCTCCTCGAACAGCGCCGCCGCGGCGAACATCCCCTCGGCCAACCGGTGCAGGTGCTTCCAGCACCCGTACCGGGCCAGCCCGAGCCCGATGGTCCCGGCCTCCACCGGCCAGACACTGCCCCGGTGGTAGCTGAACGGGTTGTACGCCGGATGCTCCGCCGACAACGTCCGGACCCCCCAACCGCTGAACATGTCGGGCGCGAACAGCCGGTCGACCACCCGGGCGGCGGCCCGGGCCGGGACGATGCCGGTGGTGAGCAGGTGCCCGTCGTTGGAGTTGGTCGACCGCACCGGCCGCCGGTCCGGCCCGAGCGCCATCGCGTAGCAGCCCCGGTCCGGCAGCCAGTACGCGTCGTGGAAGCGTCGCCGTAGGGCACGGGCCCGGGCCAGCAGCGCGGCGCCCCGGGCCGGGTGGCCGGTCACGGTGAACACCACGGCGGCGTGCCGCAGCGCGGCGTACCAGTAGCCCTGCAGTTCGCTGGTCGCGATCGGGTTGGGCACCACCTGCCCGTCCTCGTCGACGATCGCGGTGTCCGAGTCCTTCCACCCCTGGTTCTTCAGACCGCCCCGGGAGCGGTGGTGGTACTCGAGGAAGCCGTCGCCGTCGGGATCCCCGTACCGTTCGATCCAGTTCAGGGCCTGCCGGGCGGTCGGCAGCAGGTCCCGCACCGTGTCCAGGTCGCCGGTCCAGGCCAGGTACTGCCCGAGGAAGACCAGGAAGTCCGGGGCGGTGGACCAGTCGCCGTAGTAGGCGGTGTACGGGTCCAGGCCGAGCACCGAGACCGGGCCCCGGCGGGCCTCGTGCAGCGGCTTGCCGGGTTCCTCGTCCCGCCAGTCGTCGAATCGCTGCCCGAGGTGCTGGGCGTTGAGCCGCAGGCTGTCGGCCAGCATGGTCGGCCCGGCCAGCAGCGCCTGCCAGGAGGCCGTCATCGTGTCCCGGCCGAAGATCTCCTGGTACATGGGCAGCCCGGCCATCGGCGCGGTCGGCCCGGCCGGTTCGCCGAGCGGCAGCACGGCCAGTTCCTCCACCGCGTTGCGCCAAGCCGCCGTGACGTCGAAGTTGCTGCTGGTCAACCCGGCGAATTCGCTGACCAGCAGGCCTCGGGCCCGGGCGGCCGTGTCGGTGGCACCGGTGAAGCTGGCCGGGGGCGCGGGCAGGCGCGCGCCGTCGAAGATCGGCTCCACGATCAGGTCCACCCGGGCGGCGCCGCGCGGCGACACCTCGACCTCGACCGTGAACGCGCCGTCGGCGTACCGGACGGGGGTGTCGGCGCGCACCGCGACGGCGACCGCACGGTCGATGTCGTCGCGCAGGTAGGTCAGGCGGAGCTCCTGCGCCGCGGCGTCCCAGTCCGCACCGACATCGCCGGTCTGCAACCGGCGGCCCGTCTCGGCCTCGACGCTGTCGGCGAAGTCCGCCTCGACCCGGACCGCCAGCGCCAGCCGCAGCGGCTGCTGGGCGTAGCTGACCAGGGTCAGCCTGGTCCGCAGCCCCGCGCCGACGAACCGTTCGGTCAGCAGGTAGGCCGCCCGGGACGGCAGCTCCTCCCCGTCACCCAGCGCGGCGTACGACAGCTGGGAGCTGCCCAGCACGTTCGCCGCGCTGAACGGGATCGGCTCCCGGCCGTCGACCGTGACCTGCTCGACGCTGAGCACCCGGGTGTTCCGGGCGAAGAATCCCTGCGGTCGGTTCCGGTGACCCGGCAACGCACGTCGGTGACCAGCGTGCTCCACCCACTCGCCACGTAGAGCAGGTCGGGCCGGACGCGGAGATTGCGCACCCTGGTCATCGGGCACGCCTGTACCCGGTCGGACGGCCGGTACACGTGCCCGCCGGGGCCTCACGGCTGGATCCGCGCCTGGTGGCGGACGAGCAACTCCACGGCGAGGGCGATCGCCACCGCCTCCACGGCGAGCAGGGTGATCAGGATGAGCAGCTGGGTCGCCCCGGCCTGGAGCGGGCCCGCCCCGCCGAGCAGCACACCGACGAACGCGCCCGGCAAGGTGACCAGCCCGACCGTGCGGGTCTGGTCCAGCGCCGGGATGAGAGCCTGCCCGGCAGCCGGCCGGCAGATCTCCAGCGCGGCGTCGCGGGGGAGCAGCCCCAGGGCCAGCCCCGCCTCGTACTCGCCGTGCCGGGTGCGCAGCTCGTCGAGGGTCCGCCGGCCGGCCAGGCTCGCCGCGGTCATCGCCCCGCCGATCAGGATGCCGGCCGTCGGCAGCACCACCAGCGGCGTCGCGGGCAGGGCCCGGCTGGCCAGGAGTACGGCGAGACTCGGCACCACCCCGACCGCGATGGCCAGCGCCGCGACCCGGCGCGGGACGGCCGGCCCGATCCGCCGTCCCGCGGTGACGCTGGCGACCACGTACATGAGCAGGATGAACGCGGCGGTGCTCCACCACGCCCGCAGCACCGCGACGATGATCAGCGAGACGGCACCGAGCTGGATGGTGGCCCGGCCCGCCGCGCCCAGCACGGCCCGCGCCCGCCCGAGCCCGGACAGCCGCAGCACCACGGCACCGGCCAGGGTGAGCCCGGTGAGGGCGACCACCAGGGTCGGCCCGATCGGCACCGTGCCGCCACCTGTCGCCGCGCCGCTCATCGTCGCGCCCGGTCGCGGGGGATGTCGTCGACGCCGGCCACCTGGTGATCGTATTCGGGCCGTCCCGCCGGCGCGCACGACCGGCCGCTCCTGCCGGACCTCAGCGCCTCAAGTCCCTTCGGCGGGCCGGCCCGCGCGTCGTGGCCGGCACGGCGGGACGCTCGCGCAGCCGCCGTTGCCCGGGTCAGGCCTGCGGCTGGGCGATGTTGACCATCCAGCCGATGCCGAACCGGTCCACGCACATGCCGAACTCGTCGCCCCACATCTGCTTCTCCAGCGGCACCGAGACCGTGCCACCCTCGGCGAGCTGCTTCCAGTAGCCGCGCAGCTCGTCGGCGTCGTCCCCGCTCACGCTGATCGAGATGTTGTTGCCGGGGCTGTATTCCATCTCCGGCGGGGTGTCGGAGGCCATCAGGGTGAACCCCCGGTCGGTCTCCAGCATGGCGTGCATGACCTGGTTGGCCACCGCCGGATCCGGGTTGCCGGCCTCGCCGAAGGTGCTCAGCGTCAGGTTGCCGCCGAACACGTTCTGGTAGAACTCCATGGCCTGCCGCGCGTTGTCGCGGAAGCTGAGGTACGGGTTGAGCCGAGACGCCATTGTGCGACCCTCCTTCGTCCTTGACGAGGGTCATCGTCGCAGCCAGGTGCGACAGGGACAACGACGTGTGCTGGGCGAGTCGTACCGAAACGGACGCGGCGGGGGTGGCGCCGTTGCCACCCCCACCGCTCTCCCCGCCGGTACGTCAGTCCTGCTGGAAGGATTGCCGCACCACACCCCCCACCAGCGCACACCAGGTGGTGGTGCTGACCTTGCCGTTCGGGTCCAGACCGTGCAGGTGCTGCAGGTCCTTCAGGGCCTTCTTGGTCACGTAGTCGTACTCGCCGGTGATCGCCACGTCGGCGTAGCCCTTGGAGTTGAGCATGAACTGCACCGCGGTGACCGGGATGCCAGTCGCGTCCTTGTCCAGCTCAGGCGCCAGGGTCTCCCAGGTCGGCGCGGTGAGGGTGGCGTCGATGTCGACCGGGATGCCGTTGCGGGCCTGCCAGTCCTGCACGGCGGCGACGGTGGCGGCGTCGAAGACGCCGTTGACCGGGACGGTGTAGCCGCGGAAGGTGAGCAGGTACTGGGCGACGCGGACCACCGGGCCGCCGACGAACCGCCAGATGTCCGGCCACCGGCGGGCCGGCACGTCGGCCAGGTTGGTGCCGAGCTCGGCGAAGACCCGGCGGCGCAGGGTGGGGAATTCCCGGTAGAACATCGCACCGGGGCACAGCGTGGCGCGGAAGTCCCAGTGGCCGAAGATGTCGTGCGCGTGCAGGCCGTACTGCTGGCAGATGGTGGTGCAGAGCTTGACCAGCGAGTCGAGCAGTTCCCGGGGCGGCGTGTCGGTGACGTACGTGCCCTCGTTCTCGATGCCGATGGCCCGGCCGTTCTCGCCCGGGCAGTGCGCCGAGATCATCTGCCGGTCGCCGGCCTGGAGCCGCTCCAGGCTGCCGTGCCGGCCCTCCAGGACGTGCCCGCCCCGGCTGACCGTGAAGTGCTGCCCGGTGTCCGACCACCCGTTGCCGTCCATGTGCAGGTCCTGGCAGTCGCGGGCCAGCTGCTTGGCGTGCTCCTCGGAGTAGTCAGTGCTGTTCGGGAACGCCATGTGGTGCACGATGATCTTGTTGGTGGCGATGGCGCTGATCGACAGCGGGTCCGCCGGGGGGCGCGCGCCCCACTCGTCGCAGCTGATGATCCAGTCGAGGTTCGCGCCGGGCGCGGCCTGCGCGGCGGCCGGGAACGCGAGTTCGCTCCCGACGACCGCGACCGCGGCGGCGCCGAATCCGGCCCGCAGCAGGGTGCGGCGGTCCAGCTCAGGGTGGTTGAAGTGCATGTCGTCTCCTCCGCGGCCGGGCAAGGACCAGGGCATGAAAAGGAACTTCAAGAGCCGCGCGTGGGACGGAGGATATTGCCAACAGCGGGTGTCGCGCTAGAGGTTGACGGCGACAAGAATCGATCAGCGCCCCAGGTGGAGGGTCGAATGTGGCCCAGTATGGTCAACTCGGGCGGGCGTGGCTGCCCGGATTGGCTGTGGCGTCCGCGTCTGCGTGTTGCTGTGCGGCGTGTCGTCATCCCCGCGAGGGGGCCTGAAAGCGATATGCCTCTGGGGCATGAACATGCCTCAGAGGCATATCGCCTGTACGAGGATTGCTATCCGGCGATATTGGAGGAGAGTCCAGCGGCCTGTCGCCGTCGCGGTGTGGTGGTGGCCAGTTGGGGTTCAGCACTGGCGGTTGGTCGAGGTTGGCCCTCGCGCTGTGAAACGGCTATGGGCGTTGGCCTGCCCGGTCGACCACGGCCCGGGTGATGACGGCGGTGGTGGCGGTGAGCATGCCTGCCTTGCCGTCGCTGGTGTCCTCGACCAGATAGCTGCGCTCGCCGAGGTATTCATAGGTGGTCTTGTCGAAGATCCACTCTGTGCGTTCGCCGAACTCAACGTGTGCAACGGCGACACCGTGGCGTCCGGCGGCGTCGACCGAGTCAGGCACGAGCACCACGCCTGGGATCTTGGCCGCCGCCCGGTAGAGGGTCGCACTGATCTTCGGTGGCATGAGCGACTCACGCAGGAGGTCACCGATGGTGGTGAAGGCTTCGCCGTCCGGGCTGTTGCCCTGCCCTCGGGTGTCGGCGTAGATCTTCTTGAGCAGCAGGTCTGGGTCGCTCGGCAGGTCGACCATCTCTTCGTTAGACGTGGTGATGCCGAGATCCGATGGCCGGCCAGCCTCGTGAAGCCTGCCGTGGCCCCCGGGTGACTGTGGAATCCAGATCTCCCGGTCGTGCAGGTTGTCCAGCCGCCGTGGGCCGTCGCCGAGTATGGAGTAGGCGATTCGGCTCTTGATGTAGATGTACTGACCCGCCCCGACCGGCTCCTGCGGCTTTGCGGCCGCCACCAGCGCGACCCGGTTCAAGAAAGCGCCCGCGCCGCTCGCATCGCCCTGCAACACCTGAATGATCGGCGCGGGCTGGCCTGCCCGCTCCCAAGGGCGCATGACAACACCGGCCGCGAGCGCCGCAGCCAACACGCTCGCCGCGGCCGATGCCGCGATGAGCAGCCGGCGGCGGCCCCGGATCTGCGGCCGAACCGCAGCCGCATGCTGGATCTCGCTCATCAAGTGCCCTTTCAGGTCCTGTAGGCGGCGATCCGGCAGTCCTGGATTGCCCGGCGGTGGTAGCAGCGTGATCAGTTCGGCGAGGTCGTTGACTTCGGTCCTGCGGGGTGGCGTGGTCATCGGGAACCTCCTGCCTCATACAGAGCCGTGCCGTGCGGCCCGCCTTGTTCCTGTCCTGGCCGCACCGCCGAGTTCCGCACTTCCGTGCGCGACATCTCCACCTCGACCAGCGCGCGTAACCGGGTGCGGGCCCGCGACAACCGTGACCGCACCGTGCCGACGGGTATGCCGAGAGCCTCGGCGGCGGCCGAATAGTTCAGCTGCGACCACACGCAGAGCACAAACACTTCCCGCTCCGCCCTGCGTAGCCGACGTAATGCGGCCGCGGCTGCGGCCAACTGCCGCGCATCGTGGATCCGGCCGACGACCTCCTCGGCGACGTCTGGGACTGCGGCAGCCGGCGGGATCCGCAGCAGGGCCGCCCGATGCCGTCGGGTCGCACGGCGTCGGTTGCGCAGTACATTCGTCGCGATGCCCAGCAGCCAGGGAAGCGGACTGTCACCGTCGGGCCGCAGCGTGGCGCGGAGCCGCCACGCTTCCAGGAACGTCAGCGACACGACGTCCTCCGCGTCCGAGGTGTGACCGTCGGCCCGCACCGCATGCCGGTAGACGGCTGCCGCATGCTCGTCGAATACCTGTCCGAAGGCGGCAGCGTCCCCCGCGCGAATTCGGGCTCGCAGTGTTGCGCTCACACCTTCTCCTGTCCGCAGGAAGCTCCCGGTTCCAGCAATTTTCGTGAACCGTTCGGCATGCTGAATGCCACTGGTTCGACACACGGGTCCCATCAGTCAAGGTGTGGGCGCAAGAGGTAGGGACACGCGGGCGCAACGATGCCGTGGCCTGGCCACCACGGCTTCCAGCCCGAACTCGTTCTGGACCCGGCCTGCCATCGCAGCTCAGCGTGATTGGAAACGTTTTCGTAACGAGCCCTTGACCTGATCGCCGGCTCGGCGCAGACTCCCGGAAACGTTTACAGCAGACAGGTGGAGGTGCCGGGCGTGGGTCGTAAACGTTTACAGGAGCCGGCCGACGGCCGTCCCACCGTCCACACCGTCGCCGCCCGCGCCGGTGTCTCCATCGCGTCCGCCTCCCGCGTGCTCAACGGCGTCGGCGGCAGCCCGGAGACCATCCGCAAGGTGCGCGAGGCGGCGGCCGAGGTCGGCTACGTTCCCAACGCCATCGGCCGCTCACTCCAGTCGCAGCGCACCGGCCTGATCGCGCTCGCCGTCGAGGACATCGGCAACCCGGTCTACGTCGAGATGATGCGGGCCATCGAGTCGGTGGTCGCCGCCTCCGGCCGGCAACTGCTGGTGCACGCCACCGGCGGGCAGATCGCCAACGAGACCGCGCTGCTGCGCCGGCTCGCCCACCGCTACGTCGACGGGATGATCGTCTCGCCGATCCGGGTCACCGACGACCACCTCGCCGCGCTGGTCGACAGCCCCGTGCCGGTGGTCGTGGTCGGCCAGCTCGGCGCCGACGCGCCGGTGGACAACGTGCGCACCGACTCGCGTACCGGTGTGGGGCTTGCGGTCGACCACCTGGTCGCGGCCGGGCGGCGGCGGATCGGGTTCGTCAACGGCCCGCTCGACACCGTCCCCGGCGCCGCCCGCGACGCCGGCTTCCGGGCCGCCCTGGCCGCCCACGGCATCGACCTCGACGAGCGCCTCGTCGAGGTCGGCGACTTCCAGTACGCCGCCGGCCGCGCAGCCACCGAACGGCTGCTCGCCCGGGCCCGCCCCGACGCGCTGGTCTGCGCCAACGACCTGATCGCCGTCGGCGCGCTGCACGCCCTGCTCGCCGCCGGCCACCGCGTCCCGCAGGACGTCGCGCTGGTCGGCATGGACGACACCGAGCTGGCCCGGATGATGTTCCCGCAGCTGTCCAGCGTCTCCCTCGGCTCCGCCGAACGTGGTCGGCGCGCCGCCGAGCTGCTGCTGCAACGCATCGCCGACCCGACCCTGCCGCCCCGGCGGGAACAGGTCGCGCCCAGCCTCGCCGTCCGCGCCTCCAGCGCCACCGGGCCCGCGACCGGCGTAACTCTGGCCGCACCGCGTACCCCGGAGGTGACGGCATGACCACCCTGGCCGAGCGGCCCGACGTCGCCCCCGCCGACGGGCCGCGGGTGGCCCGGTCCCGGTCCGACCGGATGGGCATCTACCTGCTGCTGCTCCCGTCGCTGCTGCCGATCGTGGTGCTGTCGGTGTTCCCACTGCTGCGCGGCATCTACCTCGGCTTCACCGACGCCCGCGCCGGACGCCACGTCGAGATCAGCTTCACCGGGCTGGCCAACTACCGCGAGCTCCTCGGCGACGAGCTGTTCTGGAACTCCTTCAAGATCGGCCTGCTCTGGGCCGTCGGCGTGACCGTGCTGCAGTTCCTGCTCGCCCTCGGCCTGGCCCTGCTGCTCAACCAGCAGCTGCGCTTCCGCGGCGTGGCCCGGGTGCTGTCCGTGGTGCCGTGGGCGATGCCGCCGGTGGTGGTCGGCATCCTGTGGAAGCTCGTCTACCACCCGGACGCCGGCCTGCTGAACGAGTTCTTCCACCGCATCGGCGCCGACGGGCTGCGCACCAACTGGCTCGGCGACTTCAGCACCGCGCTGCCCGCCGTGATCCTGGTGGGGGTCTGGGCCGGCATGCCGCAGACCACCGTCGTACTCCTGGCGGGGTTGCAGGGTGTGCCGCGCGAGCTGCACGAGGCGGCCGCGGTCGACGGTGCCAGCACCTGGCACCGCTTCCGCAACGTCACCCTGCCCGCCATCGCGCCGGTGATCGTGGCGATCACCTCGCTGGACTTCATCTGGAACTTCAACTCGTTCGGCCTGGTCTACGTGCTCACCGCGGGCGGGCCGGGCGGCAAGACGATGCTGCCGATGCTCTTCGCCTACGAGGAGGCGTTCCGCTACGGCAACTACGGTTACGCCGCCGCCCTCGGCAACGTCATGGTCGTGATCATCGTGGCGCTGCTCGCCGTCTATCTGCGTCGCCGGTTGAGGGAGGCGAACTGACATGTTCGGAAAGCCGAGCCGCACCGGGCGCACGCTGCAATATCTCGCGCTGACCGGCTACCTGGTCTTCCTCGGGTTCCCGCTGGTCTGGCTGCTCTCCACCGCGTTCAAGCCGCCCCGGGAACTGGTCCAGCTGCACCCCACGCTGATCCCCAGCAACCCGACCCTGCAGAACTTCGTGCAGGCCTTCACCGAGCAGCAACTCGGCCGGGCAGCGCTGAACAGCCTCCAGGTGTCGCTCGCTTCGGCGGTGCTCACCGTGCTGGTCGCGCTGCCCGCCTCGTACGCCCTCGCCCGGTTCCGCACGAGGCTCGGCACCGTCGCGCTCGGCTGGGTGCTGCTGTCGCAGCTGTTCCCGTTCGTACTGCTGATCATCCCGATCTTCCTGATCCTGCGGCAGGTCGGGCTGGCCAACACGCACGCCGGGCTGGTGCTGATCTACGTGGTCTGGGCGCTGCCGTTCGCCCTGTGGATGCTGCAGGGCTTCGTCCGCAACATCCCCCGCGACCTGGAGGAAGCGGCCGCCGTCGACGGCGCCAGCCGGCTCCAGGTGCTGCGCCGGGTGGTGTTCCCACTGCTCGCGCCGGGCATCGTGGCGACCGCGCTGTTCTCCTTCATCTCCGCCTGGAACGAGTTCTTCTTCGCCCTGGTGCTGGTCAAGACGCCCGAGCTGGCGACCCTGCCGGTCGCCCTGGCCCGGTTCGTCGGCATCGAGGGCACCGCCCGGCTCGGCCCCCTCGCGGCCGGATCCCTGCTCGCCACCCTGCCCAGCCTGATCTTCTTCGCGTTCATGCAACGCCGGCTCTCGTCCGGGTCGCTCGCCGGCGCGGTCAAGGGCTGAACCCCATCCCCCCACCCACCACCAAGGAGGAAACCCCCATGCTCCGAAGCAGATTCCGTCGGCTCGCCGCGGCCACCGCGGTCGCGGTCGTCGGCCTCGGCGCCCTCACCGCCTGCGGTGACGGCGGCGGCAAGGACGAGGCGTCGTCCGGCCCGGTCAAGCTGCGCTTCCTCAGCCTGGCCTGGCAGAAGGAGTCGCTGCAGGCCAACAAGGACCTGGTCGCCAAGTGGAACAGCGAACACCCGGACATCCAGGTCGAGTACGTCCAGGGCGACTGGAACTCGATCCACGACCAGCTGGTCACCTCGTTCGAGGGCGGCGACGCCGCCGACATCGTGCACTACGAGGCATCCGCCATCGGCGAGTTCACCAAGCAGGGCTACCTGGCCGACGTCTCGAAGCTGCTCAGCGACGACTTCAAGGGCCAGATCGACCAGGGCGTCTGGGACACCGTCACGTTCGACGGCAAGGTCACCGGGGTGCCGTTCCTGCTTGAGTCGCAGGTCGTCATCGCCAACAAGAAGCTGCTCGACGCCGCCGGCGTCACCGTCCCGCCGGCCGACGGCGGCTGGACCTGGGACGAGTTCCAGGCCAACGCGCAGAAGCTCACCAAGCCCGGCCAGTACGGCGTGGCCTGGGCGCTGAAGTCGCCGACCAACCGGGTGATGAACCTGGCGTTGAACTACGACGGCAAGTTCTTCTACACCGACGGCGGCAAGACCGAGGTCAAGGTCGGCGACCCGGAGAAGGAGGTGCCCAAGCGGATCCATGACATGCTCTACACCGCCAAGTCCGCCTCCCCGGAGGCCCTCGGCATGAGCGGCGCGGACACCCTGCCCGGCTTCTTCGGCGGCAAGTACGCCATGCTCCCCGGCTCGGTCTCGCTGCGCCAGCAGATGGTCGAGCAGGCCCCCGCCGGCTTCGAGTGGGTGACCCTCCCGCCGATCAAGGGGCTGTCCAGCAAGCAGGCCGCCAACCCGCAGACGCTGTCCATCTCCGAGGACAGCAAGCACAAGAAGCAGGCCGCGCAGTTCCTGGAGTGGTTCCTCAACCCCACCAACATGGCCACCCTCGCCAAGGGTGACTGGCTGGTGCCCACCGGCAAGCAGGCCAACCAGGAGCTGGTCAAGGCCACCGGCGGCAAGCAGGGCTGGGACGTCGCCGCGGACAGCGCCGCCGACCTGACCGTCGCGCCGTTCCAGAAGGTCGACGGCTACCCGGAGTGGAAGACCAAGTACGCCACCCCGGCACTGCAGCAGTACTTCGCCAACAAGATCACCCTGGACCAGCTCGGCACGCAGTTGGTCGACGGGGGCAAGCAGGTGCTGAGGTAACCATGTCACTCTTGCTCGACAAGTCGGTCGGCTGCCTGGTCGGCGCCGCGGTGGGCGACGCCCTCGGCGGGGCCACCGAGACAGCCCTGCCGGAGCAGATCCGCGCCCGCTTCGGCGGCTGGGTCGAGGGGATCGTGCCCCCGTACCACGCCGACTGGGCCACCGCGCGGCCACTCGCGCCGTACCACAAGGGCGACGGGCACATCACCGACGACACACTGATGACCCACGCCCTGGTCCGCGCGTACGCGGCCAAACGGGACCACCTCGACGCGTACGACGTGGCGGAACTGCTCGTCCCCGACCTGATCGAGCGGGTGGTGTACCTCCCGGACCTGGAGCGGGAGGGGGTGACCTTCCACCGGCTGGCCGCGGCCGAACGGTGGCTGGTCACCCGCCTGCACCACGCGCACGCCGACCCCCGCGAGGCCGGCGTGGGCAACATCGTCAACTGCGGCGCCGCCATGTACGTGGCCCCGGTCGGCATCGTCAACGCCGGCGACCCGGCCGGGGCGTACGCCGAGGCGGTGGAGCTCACCGGGGCACACCAGCACAGCTACGGGCGGGAGGCCGCGGCGGTCTTCGCCGCCGCGGTCGCCGCCGCCGCGGCACCCGGCGCGGGCGTCGACGACGTGATCGCCGCGGCGCTCGACCTGGCCCGCGACGGCACCCGCGCCGCCGTCGACGCGGTGGTCAAGGAGGCCCGCGGGTACGACGACTGGAAGGTGGCCATCCCCGCGCTGCGCGCCGCCGTCGCGCCCTACGACACGGTGGGCGAGGAGTACCGCAACCCGGGCCTGGGCGCCCGCCGGCCCAGCCGGCTGCACGCCATCGAGGAACTGCCGGTGGCGCTGGGCATGCTGGCGGTGGCCGGCGGCGACTACCGGGCGGCGGTGCTGGGTGCGGTCAACTACGGCCGCGACGCCGACTCCACCGCCACCATGGCCGGTGCGATCGCCGGGGCGCTCGGCGGCGCCGCGGCCGTGCCGGCCGAGTGGTCGCAGGCGGTCGCCTCCGCGTCCCGCACCGACCTGGTCGAGCCCGCCCGGGTCCTCGCCCAGGTGGCCACCGAGGTCTTCGACCGCGACCGGGAGCGGTTCGCCCGCCGCGCCGAACGCTTCGGCGGTCTGGCATGAGCGACGGGCTACGGCTGACCTGGGTGCAGCCGGAGGACCTGCTGCCGCACGAGCTGGCCGCGAGCCGCGACGAGGGCCGCGACGTCACCGACCTCGCCGACCGGTGGGCGGCGGCCGGTGGTGACGTCACCGCCCCGGTCAGCGGCGCCTCGCCCGTGCCGGCGTCGCCGCGGCTGCGCGCCCTCGCCGTCGACCTGCTCGACGCCGCCGACGCGCGGCCCGGACCGGACACCGCGCACGAGCCCGACGACCTCGACGCGGTCCGCGCGACCTGGCCGAGCGCCTGGCACCTGCCGACCACGGTCGAGCGGGACCGGCTGCACGGCGCCTGGCTCGGCCGGGCCGCCGGCTGCCTGCTCGGCAAGCCGGTGGAGAAGATCCCCCGTCATGGGATCCGGGAGATCCTCTCCGCCACCGGCCGGTGGCCCCTGCGCGGGTGGTTCACCGCGCAGGGGCTGCCCGCCGAGGTCGCCGCCCGCTGGCCGTGGAACCGGCGCAGCGCCCCCACCAGCCTGGCCGAGAACATCGCCGGCATGCCCGAGGACGACGACCTCAACTTCGCGCTGCTCGCGCTGCGCATCCTGGAGACGTACGGGCCGGACTTCACCAGCGCCGACGTGGCGCAGGCCTGGCTGGACTGGCTGCCCGCCGGGCGGGTCTTCACCGCCGAACGGGTCGCCTACCGCAACCTGCTGCTCGGCCTCACCCCGCCGCGGACCGCCCGCCGGCACAACCCGTTCCGGGAGTGGATCGGCGCGCAGATCCGCACCGACGTGTACGGCTGGACCAACCCCGGCCGCCCCGACCGCGCCGCCGAGGCGGCCTGGCGGGACGCCGCCGTCAGCCACGTCCGGGCCGGGGCGTACGGGGCGATCTGGGTGGCCGCCCTCGCCGCGGCGGCACCGGTCGCCACCAGCATCGACGAGGTGCTGGACGCGGGCGAGTCGGTGCTGCCCCCGGACAGCCGGTTCACCGCCGCGATCCGGGAGGCACGCGCCCTCGGCGCGGGCACCGACGACTGGGAGCACATTGTGGACACCCTCTACGCCCGGCACGGGCACCTGCACTGGGTGCACGTCCGCAACAACGCCGCCCTGGTCGCCGCGGCCCTCGCGTACGGGCGCGGCGACCTGGAACGGTCCATCTGCGCCGTGGTCTCCGGCGGCTGGGACACCGACTCCACCGGCGCGACGGTCGGGGCGGTCACCGGGGCGCTCACCGGCGCGTCCGCCCTGCCCGGGCGCTGGGTCGCCCCGCTGCGCAACCGCCTGGCCAGCAGCATCGCCGGCTTCGACGGCGTCCGCTTCGACGAGTTGGCCGGCCGGACGCTCGCCCTGGCCCACCGGGGTGCGGCGTGACCGCGCGGGTGGTCGTGGTGGGCAGCGCCAACCTGGATCTGGTGGTGACCGCGCCGCAGCTGCCCAGGCCCGGCGAGACGGTGCTCGGTGACGGCTTCCGCACCGTGCCCGGCGGCAAGGGCGCCAACCAGGCGGTCGCCGCCGCCCGGGCCGGCGCGGACTGCGCCTTCGTGGGCGCGGTCGGCGCCGATGACTTCGGGGCGCAGCTGCGGGACAACCTGACCGCCGCCGGCGTGGACGTGGGCGGCCTGCGCACCGTCGACGCGCCCTCGGGCGTCGCGCTGATCGCCGTCGACCACGCCGCGGAGAACTGCATCGTCGTCGCGCCCGGCGCCAACGCCACCCTTACCGACCTGCACCCCGCCGACCGGGCGGCGGTGGGCGCGGGCGACGTGCTGCTGCTCCAGCTCGAGGTGCCGCTGGCGGCCGTCACCCAGGCCGCCGACCGGGCCCGCGCCGACGCCACCACCGTGGTGCTCAACGCCGCCCCGGCCCGCCCGCTCCCCGTCGAGCTGCTCGACCTCGTCGACGTGCTGGTGGTGAACGAACACGAGGCGGCCGTCGTCGCCGGCTTGTTCATCGACGAGCCCGCCGCCCTGCTCGACGCGCTGGTCGCCCTGGTACCCCGGGTGGTGCTGACCCTCGGCGCCCGGGGCGCCGCCTACGCCGACCGGAACGGCACCCGCCTGCAGGTGCCCGCGCCGGCGATCGAGGCGGTCGACACCACCGCGGCCGGCGACGCGTTCACCGGTGCCCTCGCGGTCGCCCTCGCCGAACGCGGCGGCACCCTCACCGCCGCCACCGCGCCGGCCGTCCTGCGCTGGGCCTGCGCCGCCGGGGCGGCCTGCGCCCAACGCCCCGGCGCGTCCCCCGCGCTGCCCGACCGGGCCGCCATCGACACCCTGCACGCCGCGACCTACGGAGCGGAAGAGTGAACGAGCGTAGCGAGCGAACCATCAAACTCAGTGCGGTGGAGCCTCGCGTCGGCGCCGACCGCAGGGAGGCGGCGGCGTGAGCTTCAACCCGTACGTCCCGCGCCCCATCGACCGGCCCACCGAGGTGCCGCTCGGGGCGCACGCCGACCTGGCCACCCTCGACGAGGCGAAGATCTTCGCCGCCCCGGGCCACCCCGCCGACTGGCCCGCCTGGCGCGACCAGCTCACCCGCTGGCGGGCCGACGCCCGGGCCCGGCTCGCCTACACCGGCGAGCACTACGACGACATCACCGGCGACTGCTTCACCGTCTGCCTCGCCTGGCTGTGGGACGAGACCCTCTACGACCACGACCGGGGCGAATTCACCGTGGACGCGTTTCTCGACGCGGCGCGGCGCGACTTCGGCGGCTTCGACGGAGTGGTCCTCTGGCACGCGTACCCGGTGATCGGGCTGGACGCGCGCAACCAGTTCGACTGGTACCGGGACGTCCCCGAGCTGCCCGACGTGGTCCGCCAGTTCCAGGCCCACGGCGTCCGGGTGTTCGTCGACTACAACCCCTGGGACACCGGCACCAGGCGGCAGCCCGGCACCGACGCCGAGGAGGTCGCCGCGCTGGCCGCCGCCCTCGGCGTCGACGGGGTCTTCCTGGACACCCTCAAGGAGGGCGCCGGCGAGCTGCGCAAGACCCTTGACGCCGTTCGCCCCGGCCTGGTCCTGGAGGGTGAGAGCCGGGTGCCGCTGGCCCGGATCGCCGACCACGCCATGTCCTGGGCGCAGTGGTTCGCCGACTCCGACGTGCCCGGCGTGCTGCGGGCCAAGTGGTTCGAGCGGCGGCACATCCTGCACCACACCCGCCGCTGGCACCGCAGCCACCTCGACGAGCTGCACTCCGCCTGGCTCAACGGCTGCGGCGTGCTGATCTGGGAGAGCGTCTTCGGCGTCTGGGTCGGCTGGAACGACCGGGACAAGGCCGTGCTGCGCGCCATGCGGCGGGTGCAGGCCAGCCACGCGGCGTGGCTGCGCGCCGAGGACTGGATCCCGCTCGCCGATCACCCCGGCACCGGCCAGGTGTACGCGTCCCGCTGGACCCACGACGGCCAGCCCCTGTGGACGGTGGTCAACCGGGGCGCCGACCACGACGGCCCCTGGCTGCTCACCGAGCCCCGTCCCGGCCGCTTCGTCGACCTGGTCACCGGCGCCGAGCTGACCGTCACCGAACTCGAGGACGGGGGGGTCGCCGTCGGCGGGCCGCTGCCCGCCGGGGCGATCGCCGCGGTGGTCGCCACCGACACCCCCGTCGACCGGCACGAGCCGCCGACCGGTGACCCGTCCTTCCCGGCCCGCGCCGCCGTGCGTACCCGCACCCCGTGGTCGCCCCTCGCGGCCCTGCCCGACGGCATGGTCTGCGTCGACGGCGGCCACCGCGAGCTGACCGTCCGCCACCGCGTCCGGGAGACCGGCCTGTACGGCGAAGCCCCCTACGTCGACGAGTGGAAGCCCCTGCCGCCCCGACTGCACCACACCGGCACCCTGCGCCGCCCGGTCCGGCTCGGCCGCTTCGCCATCGACACCCACGAGGTCACCCACGGCCAGTACGCCCGCTTCCTCGCCGCCACCGGCTACCGGCCGGTCCGGCCGGAACGGTTCACCGCCGGGCAGGGACCCGCCGACGCCCCGGTCACCGGCGTCGACCTCGCCGACGCCCGCGCGTACGCCGACTGGGCCGGGCTGCGGCTGCCCACCGAGGACGAATGGCAGGTCGCCGCCGAGGCGGGACTGCTCGCGCGCCGGGCACCCCTGGTCTGGAATCTGACCGAAAGTGAACACTCCGACGGGCGTACCCGGTTCGTCATCCTCAAGGGCGGCTGCGCGTACCGGGCGGAAGGCTCCGATTGGTATCTCGACGGCGGCCCCCAACCGCCCGAGGTGTCGGTGAAGCTGCTGCTCACCGGCGCCGGCCTCACCCGCTCCGACTCGATCGGCTTCCGCTGCGCCGCCGACCTGCCCGCCGAAGGAGCCCCCCGATGAGCAGAACGTGGCGCACCGGCGCCATCCTCGTCGCCCTGCTGACCGCCGTCGGGCTCACCGGCCTGGCGCCGGAGACCGCCGTCGCCGCCAAGGATCCCGCCGGCACGCTCAGCACCGCCACCGCGCCCTCGCCGGCCCTCGGCGGCAGCATCGACTACACGGTCTACCTCCCGTACGGCTACCGCGACCCCGCGCAGGCCACCACCCGCTACCCGGTGCTGTACCTGCTGCACGGGCGCGGCGACACCATGCAGGCGTGGACCCGCATCAAGTCGGACCTCGACCGGCTGATCGCCGACGGGGAGGTGCCACCGGTGATCGCCGTGCTGCCCGACGCCCCGTGGAGCAGCCGCGGCAGCTGGTACGTCGACTCCGCGTACACCGGCGCCGACAACCCGGGCCGCCCCGTGGAGACCGCGCTCACCCGCGACCTCGTCACCCACGTCGACGCCACCTACCGCACCGCCGCGCACCGGAACGCCCGGCTCATCGGCGGCTACTCGATGGGCGGCGCGGGCGCGCTGCGCTACGCCCTCGCCCACCAGGACCTCTTCGCCAACGCGCTGGTGCTCAGCCCCGCCGTCTACCGGCCGCTGCCGCCGGCCGACTCCTCGGCCCGCGAGTTCGGCGCCTTCGGCGCCGGCGACCAGCTCTTCTCCGACAACGTCTACCGGCGGCTGAACTACCCGGCCCTGCTCCCCGGCGTCGACCCGGAATCCCCGGTCCGGATGTTCATCGCCGTCGGCGACGACGAATGGCCCAACCCGGACCCGGCCGACGCCGTCCACGACCTCGACTACGAAGCCGCCACCCTCTACAACACCGTCCGGCGCACCGACGGCATCGCCGCCGAGTTCCGCGTCCTCGACGGCGGGCACGACTGGGACGTCTGGCGCCCCGCCTTCGGCGCCGGTCTCACGCACCTCGCCGCCACCCTCAGCGTCACCCCGCCCGCCGGGCTGCCCGCCCCGCTGCACGGCACCCCCGGCGCGGACTGGGCCGGCGGGGTCGCCGCCCACCCCAACGGCGACGTCACCCTCGGCTACGCGGCGTCCGGCAGCGTCGCCGGCCAGCCGTACGCCGGCGGCCTCGACGCCGTGCTCACCCGGCTCGCCGCGGACCGCACCACCGCCCGCTGGACCGCCCAGTTCGGCACCGCCGCCAACGACCGGCTCTACGGCACCGTGCCGCTGCCCGACGGCAGCGTGCTCACCGCCGGCTACACCCGCGGCGACCTCGACGGCCGGCACCCGGGCAGCCCGGCGGACGACGGGTTCGTGGCGAAACTGACCGCCACCGGGCAGCGCGCCTGGCTCACCCAGGCCGGTGACCCGGCCAAGGCCGACCGCTTCTACGCCCTCGCCGCCGCCCCGGACGGGGGCGCGTACGTCGCCGGCTACACCAGCGGCGCGTTCGGCGGCACCAACGCCGGCGACAAGGACGCCGTGCTCGCCCGGATCGCCCCGGACGGCACGCTCGCCTGGACCCGCCAGTTCGGCGGCCCCGGCGAGGACAAGGCGTACGCCGTCGCCGTCGGCCCCGACGGCGTCTATGTCGCCGGCGGCACCTCGGCCGCCCTGCCCGACACCACCCCGCTCGGCAGCGCCGACGGCTGGCTCGCCCGGTTCACCCCCGACGGCACCCGCGACTGGCTCACCGTCGCCGGCGGCGACGGGGACGACCTGCTCGGCGGCGTCACCGTCACCGGTACCGGGCAGGTCGTGGCCACCGGCGCCACCTCCGGCGACGTGCTGACCGTCGCGTACACCAGCAAGGGCGCACAGCGCTGGCGGACCGTCACCGGCGGGCGCGGCGCGGACGCCGGCACCGACGTTCTGGCCCTGGCCGACGGCTCGCTCGCGGTGGTCGGCTTCACCGGCAGCACGCTCGGCGTGCCGGCCGGCGGGGCGGACGTGCTCACCCTGCGCCTCGACGCCCGCGGCCGGCAGCTCGCCGTCGCGCAGTACGGCACCGCCCGCGACGACGCGGCCGACCCGT
This sequence comes from Micromonospora sp. NPDC007230, assembly GCF_042869115.1. Lineage (NCBI taxonomy): Bacteria > Bacillati > Actinomycetota > Actinomycetes > Micromonosporales > Micromonosporaceae > Micromonospora > Micromonospora sp. NPDC007230. The sequence goes on from NZ_JBIAFE010000009.1 coordinate 240,514, forward strand.
TCGGCGAGGAGAACGTCTACGCCACCCTCGCCCCCGACGGCCGGCTGCTGGTCAGCGGCCGCACCGCCGGCACGCCCACCGGCGGCGCCGCCCTCGGCAACGGCGACGTGTTCCTCGCCGCCGTCGAACCGGCAAAGGGAACGCCATGACCGCGCCCGCCCCGCTGCACGGCGTCAAGGTGGTCGACCTGGCCACCCTCTTCGCCGGCCCGCTCGCCGCCGCCTTCCTCGGCGACTTCGGCGCCGACGTGGTCAAGGTCGAGCACCCGGCCAAGCCCGACCCGTCCCGCGGGCACGGCCCGGCCAAGGACGGCGTCGGCCTCTGGTGGAAGGTGCTCGGCCGCAACAAGCGCACCGTCACGCTCAACCTGTCCGACCCGCAGGGCGCCGAACTGCTGCGCCGGCTGCTCGCCGACGCCGACGTGCTGGTGGAGAACTTCCGCCCCGGCACCCTGGAACGCTGGGGCCTCGGCCCGGACGGCCTGCACGCGGTCAACCCACGCCTGGTGATCGCCCGGATCAGCGGCTTCGGCCAGGTCGGCCCCTACGCACCCCGGCCCGGCTTCGGCACGCTCGCCGAGGCGATGAGCGGCTTCGCCGCCGCCACCGGGGAACCCGACGGGCCGCCCACCCTGCCCCCGTTCGGCCTGGCCGACTCGGTCACCGCGCTCGCCGCCGCGTACGCGGTCATGCTGGCCCTGCGTGGCCGCGACCTGACCGGCCGGGGCCAGGTGGTCGACCTGGCCATCATCGAACCGATCATGGCGATGCTCGGCCCGCAGATCACCTGGTACGACCAGCTCGGCTACGTGCAGCCCCGGCTCGGCAACCGGTCCAACAACAACGCCCCGCGCAACACCTACCGGTGCGCGGACGGCCGCTGGGTGGCCGTCTCCACCAGCGCGCAGAGCATCGCCGAGCGGGTCATCCGCCTCGTCGGCCACCCCGAGCTGGTCGACGAGCCCTGGTTCGCCACCGGCAGCGGCCGGGCCGCGCACGCCGACGAACTCGACGCCGCCGTCGCCGGCTGGGTGGCACAACGGGACCGGGACGAGGTGGTGGCCGCCTTCGAGGCGGCCCAGGCGGCCGTCGCGCCCGTCTACGACGTCCGGGACATCCTCGCCGACCCGCAGTACGCGGCGCTCGGCACCGTCGTCGCCGTCCCCGACGACGACCTCGGCGAGGTCCGCATGCAGAACGTCCCGTTCCGGATGTCGGCCACCCCGGGCGAGATCCGGCACGTCGGCCGGCGGCACGGCCAGGACACCGACGAGGTATTCCGGGCGCTCGGCCTGACCGACGCGGACCTGGCCGCGCTGCGCGAGCGGGGCGTGATCTGATGCTGCTGACCTGGCTCTACGTGCCCGGCGACCGGCCGGACCGGTTCGCCAAGGCGGTCGCCTCCGGCGCCGACGCGGTCATCCTCGACCTGGAGGACGCCGTCGTCGCCGGCCGCAAGGCGTACGCCCGGGACGCTGTCGCCGAGTTCCTCGCCGAACCGTCGCCGGTGCCGGTCCAGGTGCGGGTCAACGAACTGACCGGCCCGGACGTCGACGCCGACCTGGCCGCCGTCGCCGGTAAACCGGGGCTGGCCGGCCTGCGCCTGCCCAAGGTGGAGTCCCCGGCGGCCGTCGCCGCCGTCGCCACCCGGGTCGACACCCCGCTGCACCCGCTGATCGAGTCCGCCGTCGGGCTGGAATCCGCGTACCGGATCGCCACCGCCCACCCGGGCGTGGCCTCGCTCGGCCTCGGCGAGGCCGACCTCCGCTCCGATTTGGGCGTCGGCGGCGACGACGGCCTGCTCTGGGCCCGCGGCCGGATCGTCGTCGCGGCCCGCGCCGCCGCGCTGCCGCCGCCGGCCATGTCGGTGTACCCGAACGTCGCCGACCTCGACGGGCTGGCCGCCTCCTGCGCCGCCGGCCAGCGGCTCGGCTTCCTCGGCCGGACGGCCATCCACCCACGACAGCTCCCGGTCATCGCCGCGGCATTCCGCCCGGCCGAGCGCGAGGTGGCCCGGGCCCGGGAACTGCTCGCCGCCATCGCCGAGGCGCAGACCCGCGACTCCGGCACCGTGGTGCTGCCCGACGGGCGGTTCGCCGACCGGGCCATGGTGGCCGCCGCCCGCCGGGTCGTCGACCTCGCCGCCCGCTACGCCGCCTGAGCGCAGCCCACTCCGGTCAGCCGCCCTGGCCGATGTCCGCCGGCCGGGGCGGCGGCGGGTCAACCTCGCCTGGTCGGGCTGGCAGGGTGCGGGGTGAGCCCGTCCGCGACCGCCTCGATGAACTGGGTGAGGTAGTCGAAGTCGGGCACGGCGACCCGCTCGGCCCGTTCGTGCAGGGTGTCCGGGGTGACCGTGTCGTCGATCCGGGCGACCTCGTGGTGTCCGTCGCGGTCCATGGCGCGCCTCCCGTCACTGGTCGTGACGATGGTCGATGCTGTCACCGCATCGCTTGCATAAGGCCATCATTGCACTGTGCCAGCATCTCGGCCAGGTTCTGACGCATGACCGTTAGACGGCGCGGTCAGGCCTCGGCCTCCGCCGGGCTGTCCGCCGCGGCGAAGCCCAGCCACCACTCCTGCTCGGGCAGCTCACCCGCCGCGGTGGCGAACGCGGTCAGCGCCTCGGTCACCGTCGGCTGCCAGTACGCCGAGGTCGCGGCGACGATCCGCCACAGCTCCGCGCGCCGCCGACGGATCACCTCCTGCACCAGGGCCAGCCCGGCGGGGGTGAGCCGTAGCCGGACCACGCGGCGGTCGCTGGTGGAGCGGGACCGGCGGACCAGGCCCTTGCGGATCAGACGGTCACACATCCGCGTGCCGGTCGACGGGGCGACCTGGAGTTCGGCGGAGATGTCGACGGCGCGCTGGGGTCCCCGGGTGGCCAGCACGACCAACGCCCGAAACTGCGGCAGGGTGACCTCGGCGTCGAGGCCGGCCAGTGAGCGGGCGGCGAGGCCGACGAACGCGCGGCTGGCCGCCATCAGCGCCTCGACGGCCGCCGTTTCGGTGTCGCCGGCGGGTGATTGCATCCCGCCATCATTCCAGCAAGCCGGCAGCCCGTCGGGCGACGCCGGGGGCGGCGCCGGCGGGGGTTTGCTTCCCGCGATCCGCGGTATCTCCGATTCATGCAGCGCATCACCTCCGCAGCCCTGGCCCCCCGGCGCGTGGACCGAGGTCCTGCCGTCCCACCGCGTCGGGAGGCCTGCCGTGCGGGGTGACTCCGTGGTCGACCGGGTGACCGCCGGGGCGTACCGGATCCCCACCGACGCCCCGGAAGGGGACGGCACCGCGGCCTGGAGCGCCACCACGCTGGTGCTGGTCCAGGTCAGCGCGGGCGGCGAGGTGGGCACTGGCTGGACGTACGCGGCGGCCGCCGCCGGCGAGCTGGTCACCGAGCTGTTGGCCGGGGTGGTGACCGGGCGCGACGCGCTCGACGTCCCCGGCAGCTACCAGGCCATGCAGGCGGCCGTGCGCAACGTGGGCCGCCCCGGCGTCGCCGCCTACGCCATCTCCGCGGTCGACGTGGCGCTGTGGGACCTCAAGGCCCGCCTGCTGGGGATCCGGCTGGCCCGGCTGCTCGGCCTGGCCAGGAAAACCGTGCCGATCTACGGCAGTGGCGGCTTCACCACCTACGACGAGGCGCAGCTGCGCGCCCAGTTCACCCACTGGGTGCACGAGCTGGGCATCCCGCGGGTGAAGATGAAGATCGGCGAGTCGTGGGGGACCCGCGTCGAACGCGACCTGGCCCGGGTCGGCACGGCGCGGCAGATCATCGGCCCGGACGCCGAGCTCTACGTCGACGCCAACGGCGGCTACCAGCGCAAACAGGCGATCCGGGTGGGGCAGGCGCTGGCCGACCAGGACGTGCGGTGGTACGAGGAGCCGGTCTCCTCAGACGACCTGGCCGGCCTGCGGCAGGTGCGCGACGCCGTCCTGCCCGACGTGGCCGCCGGGGAGTACGGCTATCACCTGCCGTACTTCGCCGCGATGGTGCGGGCCGGCGCGGTGGACTGCCTGCAGGCGGACGTGTCCCGGTGCGGAGGCATCACCGAGTGGCAGCGGGTGGCCGCGGTGACCGCCGCGGACAACCTCCAGCTCTCCGGCCACTGCGGCCCGCACCTGCACCTCGACGTCGCCGCCGCGACTCCCAACCTGCGGCACCTGGAGTGGTTCCACGACCACGTCCGCATCGAGTCGATGTTGTTCCAGGGCACGGTCACGCCCGAGCCGGGCGGCCTGCTGCGGCCCGACCTGTCCGTGCCCGGGCACGGGCTGCGGTTCGACGAGTCGGCGGCGGCGCCGTACCGGATCGGGTGAATCCGGCGGGTCTCCGCCGCGATCCGGCAGGACTGAACGGCGCCGGAACGGGTAGGCCCGGCGCCGGGAGGCGGGCGCCTCCGGGATCGAGGGGGACCATGGCAGTCGCCGCCATCGTCGCAGTGGTGATCGTCGTCGTGCTCGCGCTGATCGTGCTGTCGCTGAGCGTCCGGCTGGTGCAGCAGTACCAGCGCGGTGTCGTGTTCCGCTTCGGCCGGGTGCTGGAGCGCATCCGCCAACCCGGGTTCCACCTGATCATCCCGGTCGCGGACCGGATGGTGCGGGTCAGCATGCAGACCACGGTGATCGGGGTGCCGGCGCAGGGCGTCATCACCCGCGACAACGTCACGCTCACCGTCGACGCGGTCGTCTACTACCGGGTGGTCGACCCGGTGAAGGCCCTGGTCAACGTGCGGGACTATCCGGCGGCGGTGCTCCAGGTGGCGCAGACCGCGCTGCGGTCGGTGATCGGCAAGGCCGACCTCGACACCCTGCTGCGGGACCGGGACAAGATCAACGCCGAGCTGAAGGCGGTCATCGACGCGCCCACCGAGAAGCCGTGGGGCCTGCTCATCGAGCGGGTCGAGGTCAAGGACGTGTCGCTGCCCGAGGGGATGAAGCGGTCGATGTCCCGGCAGGCCGAGGCGGAGCGGGAACGGCGCGCGCGGGTGATCGCCGCCGACGGTGAGTTCCAGGCCTCCCGCCGGCTCGCCGACGCCTCGCGGGCGATGGCGAACACGCCTGGGGCGTACCAGTTGCGGTTGCTGCAGACGGTGGTGGACGTGGCCGCGGAGAAGAACAGCACGCTGGTCATGCCGTTCCCGGTGGAGCTGCTGCAGTTCTTCCAGGAGTACGGGCGGCGCACCCGCGAGCAGGCGGCGCCCGGTGGGCCGGGGCGGGCAGAACCGGCCGAGGCGCTCGGCCCGACCACGGAGGGCGTCGCCGCGGCGGCCGAGGGGGACGGGCACCGACCGCAGCGCTGACCGGGACAGCGCATATACCGGTAGCTCGCCGCCCTGATCGGGCTGCGCCGGATCGCGGCCGGACTCGCCTGGGCCGGGGTCGTCGGCTGGCTGGTGCTGGTGTGGGCCGGGCGTCCGCCGCCGGTGGCCCCCCGCGCTCAGGCCGGGGCCACGGGCGGCCGTTCGCCGGACCTTGCTCAGTCGAGCAGGCCACCGGTGGGTAGCGGCAGCCCGGGCAGCCCAGGCAACAGGGGCGAGAGGCTGGGCGAGGGCGGCCGCGGCGGCTTGGGCAGCGGCAGCAGACTGCCGCCGTCGCTCACGGCGCCGCCCGGCGTGGTCGAGGCCGGCGGCTGGGACGGCCCGGGCGGCGGAGCCACCGTGCCGGTGCTGGGGCGAGTGGCCGGGGTGGTCGGGACGACGCCGGGCATGGGGGAGATCGGCACGGCGGTGGGCAGGAGCTTTGCCCGCTCCGCGGTGAGGTCCCGCCCGAGCACGTCGAGGTCGCCGCGCAGTCGGGCTGCGCTCGCCGGGTCGGTGACCTGGTCGAGTTCGCCGTGTGCCTGGTCGACGAGTTCCTGGGCCTCGTCGAACCGCCGCTCGGTCAGGGCCGTGCGGGCCCGGGTGATCGTGTCCTCGACGTCCCGTATCTCCGCCTGCTGCGGGTAGAGCAGCCTGGTCAGCGACCACAGCGGACTGCCCGGCTCGGCGTCGCGACTGCTGATCCCGAGCCCGGACGCCAGGGCCAGCAGCGCGACGGCGGCCGCCGCGAGACGCACCGCCCAGGGGCGGGGTCGCCTGGTCCGGGCCGGACGTACCGGAAGTGGCGTGGGCTCGACCGGGTCCTCGGCCGGCGCCGCCGGACGGACCTCGGCCGGTTCGGGGACGCCGTCGGCGATGTCGGCCCGCCAGGCGGCGAGCAACTCGGCCAACTCGTCCCCGGCCGGCATCAGCTCGCCCCGTCCCAGCGCGTCGAGCAGCGCGTCGTCGCGGGCCAGGATGTCCAGATCCACCGCCTCGCCGCCGTCCGGCGTCCGCCCGCTCATGCTGCCACCTCGTCCAGGGAACCCCCGGCAAGGGTACGGAGCCGGGCGAGTGCGCGGGACTGGGCCATCCGTACCGCCGCCGCCGTCATCCCGACGATGGTGCCCACCTCGTCGGCGGACAGGCCCACCGCGACCCGCAGCAGGATGATCTCCCGCTGGACGTCGGGCAGCCGGTCCAGCAGGGCGGACAGCCGCCGGGCCAGGTCGGTGGCCATCACCTGCTGCTCCGGCCCGGGCGCGGCGTCGGGCTGATCCAGCGGGGCGTCGGTGGGGGTGACGGCCGCGTCCCGGATGGCCGCGCGTTGGGCGTCGGCGACCTTGTGCGCGGCGATCCCGTAGACGAAGGCGGCGAACGGGACACCCTGCTCGCGGTAGCGGGGGAGCGCGCGCAGCACCGCCACGCACACCTCCTGGGCCACGTCGTCCGCGGTGGTGTACGCCCCGCCGACCCTCCCCAGGCGGGCCCGGCAGTAACGGACCAAACCGGGGCGCACGTCGGTGAGCAGTGTCGCGGTCGCCGCCGGGTCGCCCGCGGCGGCCCGGCGGACGAGATCTGGCTGCTGGATCACTGTCATGAGCTCGCGAGGCACCTTCATTACCGGCGGGTTACCGGCACGCTATCGAGCCTTGCTCAATTTTCCTAGCTCACGGTTTGTGACGAACCCACGCCGGAAAGAAGTTTGTTGCGTTCTCCACGGTCGCGCCGATGTGTCAGGCAGCGACGGAGAGGGGAGGGACCAGTGGGCGTCGAGGTCGCCGTGCAAGGGCTGACCAAGTCGTTCGGCGGGCAGCCGGTCTGGTCGGACATCACCCTGACCCTGCCCGCCGGGGAGATCTCCGTCCTGTTGGGACCCTCCGGCACGGGAAAGTCGGTCTTCCTCAAGACACTGGTCGGGCTGCTGCGGCCCGACCGGGGTGCCATCCTGATCGAGGGCAAGGACCTGCCGCGGCTGTCCGAACGCGAGCTGTACGAGGTACGCAAGCTTTTCGGCGTGCTGTTCCAGGACGGCGCCCTGTTCGGCTCGATGAACATCTACGACAACGTGGCGTTCCCGCTGCGCGAGCACACCCGCATGTCCGAGTCCCAGATCCGGGCCGTCGTCACCGAGAAGCTGGACATGGTGGGCCTGGTCGGAGCCGAGAAGAAGCTGCCCGGCGAGATCTCCGGCGGCATGCGCAAACGGGCCGGCCTGGCCCGCGCGCTCGTGCTCGACCCGCAGATCATCCTCTTCGACGAGCCGGACTCCGGGCTGGACCCGGTGCGCACCGCCTATCTCAACCAGCTCATCATCGACCTCAACCAGCGCACCGAGGCGACCTTCCTGATCGTCACCCACGACATCAACACCGCCCGCACGGTGCCCGACAACATCGGCCTGATCTACCACGGGCACCTGGCCATGTTCGGGCCGCGGGAGATGCTGCTGTCCAGCACCGAACCGGTGGTCCGGCAGTTCCTCAACGCCCAGCGGATCGGGCCGATCGGCATGGCCGAGGAGAAGGACGCCGACGAACTGGCCGCCGAGGCGGAGTCCGGGGTGGAACTGCCGCCGCTGCCGCCGATCCCACTGCAACTGCAGCCGTCGGACGGGCTGCCCCGCCGGGCCGAGCGTCCACCCGGGCAGTGGTGCCGCGAGCACGGCGTCACCCCGCCGCCCGGCTCGTTCGAGGGCCTCCGGCCGGTGGAGCGACCGACCATCGACCTGGCGGCACACCTCACCGACGACCCGGGCAGGCACGGCCGGGAGGTGGCCCGATGAGCGCCCCGACCGCGGCCGTCCGCCGCTCCGGTGAGTTCTTCGCGTTCTGTCTGGACACCCTGCGCGGGCTCGGCCGGCGGCCGGTGCAGGTACGCGAGTTCGTCCAGCAGGCGTGGTTCATCAGCTCGGTGTCCATCCTCCCGGCCGCCCTGGTCTCCATCCCGTTCGGTGCGGTCATCGCCCTCCAACTCGGCTCGCTGGTCCGCCAACTCGGCGCGCAGTCGTTCACCGGCGCCGCCTCGGTGCTCGCCGTGGTCCGCGAAGCCGGCCCGATCGTCACCGCCCTGATCATCGCCGGCGCCGGCGGCTCGGCGATCTGCGCCGACCTGGGCTCCCGGAAGATCCGCGAGGAACTCGACGCCATGCAGGTCCTCGGGATCGACCCGATCCACCGCCTCGTGGTGCCCCGGGTGCTCGCCTCGATGCTGGTCGCCGTCCTGCTCAACGGCCTGGTCAGCGTCGTCGGCGTCACCGGCGGGTACGCGTTCAACGTCCTCCTGCAGGGCGGCACCCCGGGGGCCTACCTGGCCAGCTTCCAGGCCCTCGGGCAACTGCCCGACCTGCTGGTCGGCGAGGTCAAGGCGCTGCTGTTCGGGGCCACCGCCGCGCTGGTCGCCTCCTACAAGGGGATGACCGCCAAAGGCGGCCCGAAGGGTGTCGGCGACGCGGTCAACCAGAGCGTCGTCATCACCTTCATGCTGCTGTTCGCGCTGAACTTCATCGTCACGGCCGTGTACTTCCAGGTCGTACCGCAGAAGGGAAGCTGACGTGGCCGTGCTGCGCTACCTGGACGACCTCGGCGGGCAGTTGGCCTTCCACCTGCGCGCCCTCGCCTGGGCGCCACGCACCCTGCGCCGCTACAAGCGCGAGGTGATCCGCCTGCTGGCCGAGGTGAGCTTCGGCACCGGCGCACTCGCCGTGCTCGGCGGCACCGTCGGCGTGATCTGCTTCCTCACCTTCTTCACCGGCACCGAGGTCGGGCTGCAGGGCTACCAGGCGCTCGACCAGATCGGCAGCAGCGCGTTCACCGGGTTCGTCTCCGCGTACTTCAACACCCGGGAGATCTCGCCGCTGGTGGCCGCGCTGGCCCTGTCCGCCACGGTGGGCTGCGGGTTCACCGCCCAACTCGGCGCGATGCGGATCTCCGAGGAGGTCGACGCGCTGGAGGTGATGGGCGTGCCGTCCCTGCCGTTCCTGGTCACCACCCGGATGATCGCCGGCTTCATCGCGGTCATCCCGCTCTACGTGATCGGCCTGCTCTCCAGCTACCTGGCCACCCGCACCATCGCGGTCGTCTACTTCGACCAGTCCGCCGGCACCTACGACTACTACTTCCACCTCTTCCTGCCCCCCGGGGACGTGCTCTGGTCCTTCGGCAAAGTGCTCGTGTTCAGCGTGATCGTGGTGCTCGTGCACTGCTGGTACGGCTACACCGCCCAGGGCGGGCCGGCCGGCGTCGGCGTCGCGGTCGGACGGGCCGTGCGTACCGCCATCGTCGCCGTCAACGTCGTGGACTTCTTCCTGTCCCTGGCCATCTGGGGCGCCACCACCACCGTCCGGATCGCGGGGTGACCATGCGACACCGTGTCCTCGGCATCGTCTTCATCGCCCTGCTCACCGCGGCGCTGACCGGTTCCGTGCTGCAGTACCGGAAGGCGTTCACCCCGGTCGACCGGGTCACCCTGCACGCCGACCGCGCCGGCCTGCACCTCCTCGAGGGCGCCGACGTCAAGGTACGCGGGGTGGTCGTCGGCGACGTCCGCTCGGTCCGCAGCGACGGCGGCGGCGCCGTCATCGGCCTCGCGCTCGACCCGGCCACCACCGGCCGGATCCCCGCCGACGTGACCGCCCGGCTGCTGCCCAAGACCCTCTTCGGGGAGCGGTACGTCGAACTGGTCCCGCCGGCGGGCAGCACCGTCGGACCGATCCGTGACGGCTCGGTCATCAGCCAGGACCGCAGCCGCACCGCCGTCGAGCTGGAACGCGTGCTCGACCAGGCGCTGCCGCTGCTGCAGTCGATCCGCCCCGACCAGCTCGCCGCCACCCTCGGCGCGATCTCCACCGCCCTGCAGGGACGCGGCGACCAGCTCGGGGCGAACCTCACCCGGCTCGGCGCGTACCTGCGGCAGCTCAACCCGGAACTGCCCACCATCGCCGAGGATCTCCGCAAGCTCGCCGTCGTGCTGGACAGCTACGACGCCGCGCTGCCCGACCTGCTCGCCCTGCTGCGCGACGTCACCGTCACCGCCGGCACCGTCAGTGACCAGCGCACCCAGCTCGCCGCGTTCCTCGCCGACACCACCGACACCGCCGACACCGCCCGGGGCTTCCTGGACCGGCACGGCGACCAGCTCATCCACCTCGGCAAGGTCAGCCGGCCGGTGCTGGAACTGCTCGCCACCTACGCCCCCGAGTACCCCTGCCTGGTCAGCGGGCTGGTCGCCCTGCAACCCCGGGTCGAGGAGGTCTTCTCCGGCGGGCGGATGCACATCACCCTCGAGGTCACCCGCGACGGCGGCCCCTACGAGCGGGGCCGCGACGAGCCGGTCTACGGCGCCCAGGACGGCCCGAACTGCCGGCACCTGCCCGACCCGCCGATGCCCGCCCCGCAGGTGCCGGTCGCCGACGGCTACGACTACCGGGGCACCCGTACCCCGCCGCTGCTGCCCGTCGGGCTGCCCGCCGCGTCCGGCGGCGCAGCCCCGGCCGCCGCCTCCCCGGCCATGGGCCAGGCCGGCACCGATGCGGAACAGGCCCTGCTCAAACCCCTCGTCGGTGGCCTCACCGGCACCCCGCCGGCCGAGGTGCCGGACATCGCGGTGCTGCTCTGGGGGCCGCTGCTACGTGGAGCGGTGGTGAACGCGCGATGACCGGGAAGACGACGCCCGCGCTGGTCAAACTGGTGATCTTCGCGGCGGTGACGCTGCTGGCCACCGCGCTGCTCGCGCAGACCCTCGGCGCGTTCCCGCCCGGCGGGGTGGCCTACCGGGCCCGGTTCACCGACGTCACCGGCCTGCTGCCCGGCGACGACGTCCGCATCGCCGGAGTGCGGGTCGGCAAGGTCAGCGACATCGCCGTGGTCGACGACAGCGTCGCCGAGGTCACCTTCACCGTCGACCGGGACGTGCCGGTGGCCACCAGCGTCCGCGCCGCCATCCGCTACCGCAACCTGGTCGGGCAGCGCTACCTGGCGTTGACCGAGGGACCCGGCGACGGTCGGCCGCTACGGGCCGACGGGCTGATCCCGCTCACCCAGACCAAACCGGCGCTGGACCTGACCGTGCTGTTCAACGGGTTCCGGCCGCTGTTCACCGCGCTCAACCCCGACGACGTCAACAAGCTCGCGTACGAGATCATCCAGGTGCTGCAGGGCGAGGGCGGCACGGTCGCCAGCCTGCTGCGCCGCACCGCCTCGCTGACCAACACCCTGGCCGACCGGGACGCCGTGATCGGCCGGGTCGTCACCAACCTCAACCAGGTCCTGGCGACCCTGGCCAGCCACGACCAGCAACTGGACGAGAGCGTCACCCAGCTCCAGCAGTTCGTCTCCGGGCTGTCCGCCGACCGCACCGCCATCGGCGAGGCGCTGGTCAGCCTCGGCGAGCTCACCGACACCACCGCGGGGCTGCTGCGCCAGACCCGGCCGCCGCTGGCCGCCGACGTCCGCGCCCTCGGCGATCTCGCCGGCACCCTCGACCGCAACTCCGCCGTCATCGACGCCACCCTGGGCCGGCTGCCACAGCGCTACGAGTCGCTGACGCGGGTCGCCTCGTACGGCTCCTGGTTCAACTTCTACCTCTGCGACTTCGACGGCCGGGTGGCCGTCGCCGGCCAGCCGCCGCTGACCACGCCCGGCGTCAGCGCCACCGCCGCCCGCTGCGCCACCGGAGGCAGCCAGTGAAACCCTTCCGCGAACGCAACCCGGTCGTCGTCGGTGCCGTCGGGCTGACCGTGATCCTCGCCGCCCTGCTCGGCGCCTTCCAGCTCGACCGCCTCGCCGCGCTCACCGGCCGCAGCTACCAGGCCGCGTTCCACGACGCCAGCGGACTCGCCACCGGCAACGAGGTCCGGGTGGCCGGGGTGCGCGTCGGCGTGGTGACCGCCGTGGAACTCGCCCGCGAGAGCCAGCCGTACGTCCGGGTCCGCTTCCGGGTCGACGACGACGGCGTACGCCTGGGCCGGGACACCGGCGCCACCATCCGGATCAAGACCGTGCTCGGCCAGAAGTACCTCGCCCTGTCCCCGGCCGGACCGGGCAAGCTGCCCGAGCACACCCAGATCCCGCTCGACCGCACCGCCGCCCCGTTCGACGTGGTCCAGGCCGTCACCGGGCTCGCCGACACCCTCGACAAGGTCGACACCGACCAGCTCGCGCAGGCGTTCACCACCCTGTCGCAGACCTTCGCCGACACCCCGGCCAGCGTCAGCACCTCCCTGACCGGGCTGTCCCGGCTGTCCCGCACCGTCGCCAGCCGCGACGCCGAGCTGCGCACCCTGCTCGCCCGCGCCCGGGACGTCACCGGCGTGCTCGCCCAACGCGACGAGGAGTTCCGCAAGCTCGTCACCGACGGGGAGAAGCTGCTCACCGAGGTCACCCGCCGCCGGGACGCCATCCACCAGCTCCTCGTCGGCACCGACCAGCTCGCCACCCAGCTGTCCGGGCTGGTCGCCGACAACCGCACCCAGCTCGAACCGGCCCTGCGCAAGCTGCGCGACGTGGTCGCCGTCCTGCAACGCAACCGCGACGACCTGGAGCAGACCATCAAGCGGATGGGGCCGTTCGTCACCGCGTTCGCCAACGTGGTCGGCAACGGCCGGTGGTTCGACTCGTACGTCGACGGCCTGCTCCAGCCGTACCTGCCCACGACGGGAGGACGCTGATGCCCGGTCCGGTCCAGCGCTGGCGGCGCCCGCTCGCCGCGGCCACCGTCCTGCTTCTCGCCGGCGCCGTCGGCGCTGTGGTGTGGCGGCACGAGGCACCCCAACGGCGGGTCGTCGCCTACTTCACCCGCGCGGTCGGCGTGTATCCCGGCTCGGACGTCCGGGTGCTCGGCGTCCGCGTCGGCGAGGTCGAGAAGGTCGTCCCGCAGGGGCGCACCGTCCGGGTCGAGATGCGCTACGACCCGGCGTTGCGGTTCCCCGCCGACGCCCAGGCCCTGATCGTCCCGCCCAGCGTGGTCAGCGACCGGTACGTGCAGCTCACCCCGGCGTTCACCGGCGGTTCCGCGCTCGCCGACGGCGCCGAGATCCCGGTCGGGCGGACCGCCGCGCCGATGGAGATCGACGACATCTACCGGGCGCTCGACGAGTTCAACCGCACCCTCGGGCCGACCGGCGCCAACGCTGACGGCGCCCTGTCCGACCTGGTCACCACCGGCCGGGCCAACCTGGAAGGCAACGGCGCCAACCTGCACGACACCCTCGACGGGCTGTCCCGCGCGCTGACCACCCTCTCCGACGGCCGCGGCGACCTGTTCGGCACGGTGGCCAACCTGCAACGCTTCACCACCACCCTGGCCCGCAGCGACGAGCAGGTACGCCGCTTCCAGCAGCAGCTCGCCGACGTCGCCGAGCAGCTCGCGGGGGAGAAGGAGGAGCTGGCCGCCGCGCTGCGCAACCTGGCCGCCGCGCTGGCCGACGTGACCACCTTCGTCCGGCAGAACCGGACCGCACTCACCTCCAACGTCACCGCGCTGGCGGACATCACCCGCATCCTGGTCCGCCAGCAGCAGGCCGTCGTCCAGATCCTCGACGTGGCCCCGCTGGCGCTGAGCAACCTCAACCTCGCGTACAACGCACGCTCGGGGACGCTGGACACCCGCGACAACCCGCTCGGCCCGTACGACCCGGCCAGCTTCGTCTGCTCACTGATCGTGGACCAGCTCCCCGCCGCCGAGGTGCCGGCGAAGTGCACCGCACTCGCACAGACCCTGCACTCCCGCAACCTGCCCCTGACCGACCAGCTGCGCAAGCTGCTCAAGCTGCCGCCCGGCGCCCCGGTGGCCGGCGGGTCCCCACCGGGCTCCATCAGCTCCCCCGGTGCGCCGACCGCCGACGAGGCGCCGGGCGGCTTACCACCCACCACCACGAGCGACCCGACGCTCGGCGGCATCCTGCGGGGTCCGGCATGAGCGCCCGGCTGCTCCGCCTGCTGGCCGGCGCGCTCGCGGTGGCGCTGCTGCCCGCCGGCTGCGGCCTGCCCGAGGTCGCGGACCTGCCGCTGCCGGGCGGCAAGCCGGCCGGCGACGGCTACACCATCAACGCCGAGTTCGCCGACGTGCTCGACCTGGTGCCGCAGGCCGCCGTCAAGGTCGACGACGTCACCGTCGGCAGCGTGGAGAAGATCTCCCTGTCCGGATGGCACGCCCGGGTCCGGCTGCGCATCGACCGCGGCGTGCGGCTGCCCGCCAACGCCACCGCCGCCGTACGGCAGAGCAGCCTGCTCGGTGAGAAGTACGTGACGGTGGCCCCGCCGCCCACCGAGCCCGCCCGCGGCCGGCTCGCCGACGGCGACCTCATCCCGCTGTCCCGCACCACCCGCGGCGCCGAGGTGGAGGAGGTCCTCGCCGCCCTCGGCCTGCTGCTCAACGGCGGTGGCCTGGCCCAGCTGCGGACCATCAACGAGGAGCTCGGCAAGGCGCTCGCCGGCCGCGAACCCGCCCTGCGGGACACCCTCACCCAGCTCGACACCTTCCTCGCCGGGCTCGACCGGCAGAAGGCCGACATCGTCCGCGCCATCGACGCGCTCGACCGGCTGACCGGCCGCCTCGCCCGGCAACGGCAGGTCGTGGGCGACGCGCTGGACTCCCTGGCGCCCGGGCTGACCGTCCTGGCCCGACAACGCGTCCAGCTCACCAAGGCGCTGACCGCCCTCGGCCAGCTCGGCACGGTCGGCACCCGGGTGGTCGAGCGCAGCCGGGCGGACACCGTCGCCGCCGTACGCTCCCTGCAACCGATCCTGGAGCAGCTCGCCCGGGCCGGCGACGACCTGCCCAAGTCGCTGGACTTCATGCTGTCGTACCCGTTCCCGCCGAACGTCACCGGCGCCATCGTGGGCGACTTCGTGAACCTGTCCGTCACCGCCGACCTGGACGCCGCCAGCATCCTGGCCAACCTGGTGGCCGCCGCACCCGCCCCGGCCCAGCGGAACCGCCCCGCCCCGGGCGCCAAGGCGCCGACCGCGCCCCGGTCACCCGGCACCGGCCCGAACCGGCCCGGCGGCAAGCCCGGCGGCATCCTCCCCGAGCTGCCCCTGACCGGGTGTCTGCCGGATCTGAAGAACTTCCCGGCCATCTTCACCCCGCCCGAGGAGTGCGGGCTGCCGGAGGGCTGCCAGCTGCTCAAGCCCGGCTCGACGGTGCCGCTCGGCGGGCTGCTCCTGCCCAAGGGCCTCGTGCCGCCCGGCACGGCGTTCCCCGCCGGCACCGAGCTGCCCGACGGCACCGTGCTCACCGCCCAGTGCGTGCTCCCGGTGACCGGGGCCGTCATCGGCCAGCTCGGTGGCCTCACCGACCTCCTCGGAGGAGGGCTGATCAAGTGATCGGACGCACCGCGAAACTCCAGGTCCTCGCCTTCGTGCTGGTGAGCCTCCTCGGCGTCAGCTACGTCGGGATCCGCTACGTCGGCCTCGGGGACCGGCTGTTCGGCACCGGCTACGTCGTCCACGTCGACCTCGCCCGGGCCGGCGGCCTGTTCGCCAACGCCCCGGTCACCTACCGCGGCGTGCCCGTCGGCCGGGTCACCGCCGTCGCGCTGCGCGCCGACGGGGTCCGCGCCGACCTGCGGATCGACCGGGGCGTACGCGTGCCCGACGCGCTGCGGGCCGTGGTCACCCAGCGGTCCGCCGTCGGCGAGCAGTACCTCGACCTGCGCCCCGACCGCGACGGCGGGCCCTACCTTGCCGACGGGGCGGTGATCCCGGCCGACCGCACCGGCCTCCCGCTCGCCCCGGAGACCCTGCTGACCAACCTCGAAGCCCTGGTCCGCTCGGTCGACCCGGACGACCTGAGCGTGCTGATCACCGAGCTCGGCACCGCGTTCGAGGGCAACGAGCAGGCCCTCGCCCGGATCCTCGACGCGGGCGACGCCCTGCTCACCGAGGCGGACACCCGGCTGCCCGAGACGCTCACCCTGATTCGCGACGCCCGGACCGTGCTCACCACCCAGGCCGAGTCCGCCGAGGCGCTGCGCCGCTGGTCAGCCGGCCTGGCCGAGCTGGCCGCCGCCATCCGCGCCGCCGACCCGGACCTGCGCCGGCTGCTCGCCACCGGACCGCCGGCCGGCGCCGAGCTGCGGGCGCTGCTGCGCGGCCTGGAACCCGACGTCGGGGCGCTGCTCGGCAACCTGGTCACGGTCAACGGCATCGCTGCCCGGCGGCTGCCCGGTATCGAGCAGCTGCTCGTGACGTACCCGATCGCGGTGGCCGGCGGATTCACCGTCACCCCCGGTGACGGCACCGCCCACCTGGGCCTCGTGGTCAACGCCGGCGATCCGCCGTCCTGCGTCTACCGGGGCGGCAGCACCAGGTGCAGCGGCAACGAGCGCGCCGCCGGTGCCAGCGTACGCGGGGCCCAGAACGCCCCCCGACCGTCCGGCCGGGAGCCGGCGCCGCCGCCGTCCGACCCAGGGGCGAACGCCGGCTACGACCCGGCGACCGGCCTGGTGCTCGGCTCCGACGGACGACCGCTGCAGTTCGGCGGGACCGGCGGCCAGTACCGCACGGCCGGTGACCAGTCCTGGAAACAGCTGTTGCTCGCCGGGGTGACCCCGTGACCGGCGTACCCGAGGAGGTGGCGATGACCAGCCGCAGGAACACCACGCTGAAAGTCATCAAGGGAGCGTTGGCCGGTGGCCCGTCCCCGGCGCGACGCCGCTTGGTCACCCGTCCCGTGCCCCGGCCGGCCGAGCCGATCGAGCAGGTGCTGGAACGCCTCGACCGGGAGCCGGTGGCGGCCCCCGCGGCGGCCGGCGACCTGAAGGTCGTCGCCGACCCCGTCGGGCTCGAAGACCCCCCCGACCCTGACGACAAGGAGGCCGGCACCGACACCGGGGCCGACCCGAAGGCGAAGGATGCCGACGCCACCGCGGCGGCCGACGGCGGACGGGCCGAGGCGGCGCCGGGCACGCCGGGCCGCGGCCGGGCGCTGACCGCACTGCTCGTCGTGCTGCTCGCGGCCGCCCTCGCCGCCGCCGGCGTCTACGGCCACCGCTGGTACGTCGACCGGGCCACCGACCAGGCCCGCGGCGACGCCGTCGCCGCCGCCCGGCAGGCCGCCGTCAACTTCGTCTCGGTCAGCGCCGCCAGCGTCGACCGCGACCTGCAGCGCATCACCGCCGGCGCGACCGGCGACTTCAAGGACGAGTTCACCCGCGGCCAGGCGCAGGTCCGCACGGCCGTGGTGGAGAACAAGGTCCAGTCGCAGGGCACGGTGCTGCGCGCCGGCCTGGTCTCCGGAGACCGCCGGCACGCGGTGGTGCTGGTGGCGGTCGACGCCACGGTGAAGAACGTGAAGTCACCCGACGGGCGGCCGTCGCACTACCGGATCCAGCTCGACCTGGTCCGGGACAAGGACTCGGGCGACTGGCTGGTGTTCAAGCTCCAGTTCGTCGGCTGACCGGAGGAGGAGACCTCGATGCGTGTCCCGACCGTCCTGCGCCGCCCGCCGCGGCTGCGCCCCGTGCCCACCCTGGTCGTCGCGCTGGTCCTGGTGGCGGCGGTGGCCCTCGCCGCCTGGTACGGCGACCGCCGCGCCGGCCAGCGCGACCAGGCCGTACGCCAGGCCCTGGCCACCGCGCCCGCCGCGGCGAAGGCACTCTTCTCCTACGACTACCGCACCTTCGACGACAGCATCGCCAACGGCCGCACCTTCGCCACCGGCGCGTTCGCCGACGAGTACGCGCAGACCACCGCCGCGCTCAAGCAGACCGCCACGAAGCAGCAGGCGGTCGTGCTGGCCGAGGTGTCCGCCACCGGCGTGGTCAGCGCCGACAGCGACCGGGTGGAGCTGCTGCTCTTCCTCAACCAGTACCGGCGGAACGTGACCACGGCGGGGGAGAAGGTCGACCAGAACCGGGTCGTGCTCACCATGGTCCCGGTCGACGGGGAGTGGAAGGTCGTCAAGGCCACCGCGATCTGACCGGCGGGCTTCCGCCATCGGCTCCGGCGGGACAGCATCGTCGAGCTCATGATCACGTCGGCCAGGGCCCGGCACTGGAGGATGTCGCCGTCGCCGGCACAGGCCGGCGCGCAGGTCGCTGACCGCTGCCGGCGGGGGCTGACCGCGTTTTCCGCCGGTGTGCCCGGGGTAGGTCCTCACGGGACTGACCGGAACACATGGGTGGAGGCCATTCGATGAGAGACAACTTCGGCAACGCGGTGGGAGACGCGTTCCGTTCGGTGATGCTGTTCCTGCCCAAGGCGGTCGCCTTCATCGCGATCCTGGTGGTCGGCTGGCTGATCGCCAAGGCCGTGCTGAAGCTCGTGGACAAGATCCTGGAGCGGGTGCACTTCGACCGGGCCGTCGAGCGCGGCGGCATCAAGACCGCGCTGGCGCGCTCGAAGTACGACGCCAGCGACATCGTCGCCAAGCTGGCCTACTACGCGGTGCTGCTGGTCACCCTGCAGCTCGCGTTCGGCATCTGGGGCCCGAATCCGATCTCGGACCTGATCCGCGGCGTGGTGGCGTGGCTGCCCAAGGCGTTCGTCGCCATCGTGATCGTGGTGGTGGCCGCGGCGATCGCCAAGGCGGTGAAGGACATCATCGCCAGCGCCCTCGGTGGCCTCTCCTACGGCCGGGTGCTGGCGAACATCGTCTCGGTGTTCATCCTCGGCCTGGGCGTCATCGCCGCGCTCAACCAGATCGGTGTCGCCACCACGGTCACCACCCCGGTGCTGATCGCCGTGCTCGCCACGATCGGCGGCATCCTGGTCGTCGGCGTCGGCGGCGGGCTGGTCCGGCCGATGCAGGCCCGCTGGGAGAGCTGGCTGGCTCGTGCCGAGGAGGAGCGCCGGACCATCGCCGAGCACGCCCGGGCGTACCAGGCCGGGCGGCGGGACGTGGCGGCCCAGCTGGGCAGCCCGTACGCCGAGGCGGAGCGGACCCAGCCGGTCGGCCCGCACGGTGCGGCGGAGCCCACCCAGCCGATGCCGCACGCCGGCGCGGCGGCCACCCCGCGGCAGTCCACGGCCGGGCAGGCGGTGGACAACGACGCCACGATGGTGATCCCGCCGGCAACCGCGGAGAAGTTCCGCCGCTGACCGCCCGCGTCGCGACCGGGGTGGGGCCCAGCCGGGTCCCACCCCGGTTTCGCGTCTGGCGGGGCGGCGGGGACGACCGGCGCCGACTACCATCGGCGCATGACCTGGCGATGTTGATCCCACCCTGAAGGCCGAGGCCGCGGGCCGCCGCGGACACCGCATGTCCGGTGTCCGTCACGTCCCCGTGGGAAGGCCTCCATGCTCATTGTCTCCGCGCGCCGATCCGACGTCCGCCCGCTGGCGGCGACGCTCTACGCGTACGCGTTCCTCACCGACCTCGTCCTGCTCTACCCGCTCTACGCGCTGCTCTTCGCCGACACCGGGCTGTCGGTCGGGCAGATCTCCTCGTTGTTCGTCATCTGGTCGGCCACCGGCATTCTGCTGGAGGTGCCCTCCGGCGCCTGGGCCGACGCGGTCTCCCGGCGGCTGCTGCTCTGCCTCGCGCCGCTGCTGCCCGCCGCCGGCTTCGCCCTCTGGGTGCTCGTCCCGTCCTACCCGGCGTTCGCCGTCGGCTTCCTGCTCTGGGGCGCCGGCGGGGCACTGCGCTCCGGCGCCCTGGAGGCGCTGGTCTTCACCGAACTCGACCGGCTCGACGCCACCGGCCGGTATGCCCGCCTGATGGGCCGGGCGAAGACCGCCGAGATCCTGGGTGTGCTCGCCGCGATGGGACTCGCCGGCCCGGTCCTCGCCCTTGGCGGCTACCGGGCCGTCGGCGCGGCCAGCGTCGCCGCCTGCCTGCTCGCCGCGGCGGTCGCGACCCGGTTCCCCGAGCACCGCCCGGCCGACGGCACTGGCCCGGCCGACGACGACGGATCGGACGCCGATCCGGGGTGGCTGGCGAGTCTGCGCGGCGGGCTGGCCGAGGCCCGCGCCGACCGGTCGGTCCGGGCCGCGTTGCTGCTGGTCCCGGCCGTCGCCGCGATCTGGGGCGCGCTGGAGGAGTACACGCCGCTGCTGGCCCGGGACACCGGCGTGGCGCTGGACCGGGTGCCGCTGCTGCTCGTGCTGGTGTGGGCGGGCACGACGCTCGGCGGGCTGCTGACCCCGGTGGGGGAGCGGTTGGCCACCCGCGGGTACGCGGCCCTGCTCGTGGTCGCGGCGGTGGCCCTGGCCGCCGGTGCCCTGGTTCGCCATCCGGCCGGGTTCGTGCTGATCGGGGCGGCGTTCGGCGCGTTCCAACTCGCCACGGTGCTCGCCGATGTCCGGCTGCAGTCGCGGATCACCGGGCCGAGCCGGGCGACGGTCACCTCGGCCGCGGGGATGGCCACCGACCTGAGCATCATCGCGGTCTACGCCGGCTACGGCGCGGTCGCCACCGCCGCCGGCAACGCCGTGGCGTTCGCGGTGGCCCTGGTGCCGTACCTGGTGGTGGCGGTCTGGCTGGCCGCCCGCCGGACCTGACCCGGCCGGGCGGGGCCGCAGGCCGGTCCCCGCCCGGCCCGCTCGGGCGGGCCGGGTCGAGATCGGGCAGCGGATGGCGAGAAACGGGCGAGCCAAAAGAGAGGTATGCCGGATGCGCCCGGTCTCCGCTGCCCGTTCGGGCGGCATCCCGGGCGGCAAACCCAAGTCATTACCCAAGATGTGACCGTCGTCACGCCCGTTCGGCGGTGTTAGAAACAGAGGCACGAGTCGGGGAGGTGCCAGGTGGACGCAGCGCAACGCAGACACCACATCCTCACGCTGGCCCGCCGGCACGGCGAGGTCGACGTGCAGAAGCTGGCGGCCGACCTGGGCGTCGCCCCGGAGACCGTCCGGCGCGACCTGAGCATGCTGGCCCAGCAGGGCGTGGTGCGGCGCACGCACGGTGGCGCGTACCCGGTGGAGACGGCCCGCTTCGAGACCACCCTGGAGACCCGCACCACCCGGATGGTCGCGGAGAAGCGGCGGATCGCCGCCGCCGCGGTCGAACACGTCGGCGACGCGGAGTCGATCTTCATCGACGAGGGCTACACCCCGCAGTTGATCGCCGAGGCGCTACCCACCCACCGACCGCTGACCGTCGTCACGGCCTCGCTGCACACCGCCGCGGCGCTGGCCCACTCACCCACCCTCACGGTCCTCCTGCTCGGCGGCCGCGTCCGCGGCCGCACGCTCGCCACCGTCGACCACTGGGCCACCGCCATGCTCGCCGGCTTCGTCATCGACCTCGCCTTCGTCGGCGCGAACGGGATCTCCCGGGAACACGGGCTGACCACGCCCGACCCGGCCGTGGCCGCGGTCAAGGCGCAGGCGATCGGGGTGGCCCGGCGGGTGGTCTTCGCCGGCGTACACACCAAGTTCGGCGGCCACAGCTTCTGTCGCTTCGCCGACGTCGCCGACGTCGACACCATCGTCACGGACACCGCGCTACCGGCGTCCGAGGCACACCGCTACTCGCTGCTCGGCCCCGTGGTGCTGCGCGTCTGAGCGCCGGGCCGACCCGCCTCCACCACAACCCCACCACCACCCATGGAGGTTCACTGTGTCCAGAACACGGTCTCCTCGCCGATGGCGCGGCGCGTTCGCGGTCGCCGTCGCGGCCGGCCTGACTCTGACCGCCTGCTCCGGAGCCGGTGGCGGCTCCTCGTCCGGCCCGGGGGGGTGGCAAGACCATCACCGTGCTGATGGTCGGCAACCCGCAGATGGAGGACCTGGCGAAGGTCACCGCCGACAACTTCACCAAGCAGACCGGGATCACGGTGCGGTTCACGATCCTGCCGGAGAACGAACTGCGCGACAAGGTCACCCAGGACGT
This sequence comes from Micromonospora sp. NPDC007230, assembly GCF_042869115.1. Taxonomy (NCBI): domain Bacteria; kingdom Bacillati; phylum Actinomycetota; class Actinomycetes; order Micromonosporales; family Micromonosporaceae; genus Micromonospora; species Micromonospora sp. NPDC007230. The sequence continues at coordinate 262,586 of NZ_JBIAFE010000009.1, forward strand.
CGCCACCCAGGGCGGACAGTACGACGTGGCGACGATCGGCGCGTACGAGGCACCGATCTGGGCCAAGAACGGCTGGTTGCACGAACTGAGCTCGTACGCCGACGCCGACGGCGGCTATGACGAGGGTGACCTGCTCAAGCCGATGGTCGCCTCGCTCTCCGGTGAAGACGGCAAGCTCTACGCGGCGCCGTTCTACGGCGAGTCGTCCTTTCTCATGTACAACAAGGAACTCTTCGCGGCCAAGGGTCTGACCATGCCGGAGCGGCCGACCTGGCAGCAGGTGGCACAGTTCGCCGCGACGCTGGACGACAAGAAGGCCGGCGTCGCCGGGATCTGCCTGCGCGGCCTGCCCGGCTGGGGCGAACTCTTCGCGCCACTGACCACCGTCGTCAACACCTTCGGCGGCACCTGGTTCGAGAAGGACTGGACGCCGAAGGTGAACGCGCCCGAGTTCACCGAGGCGACGAAGTTCTACGTCGACCTGATCCGCGCCCACGGTGAGCCCGGCGCCCCGCAGGCCGGCTTCACCGAGTGCCTGAACACCTTCGGCCAGGGCAAGGCGGCGATGTGGTACGACGCCACCTCCGCCGCCGGCACGCTGGAGGACGCCAGCGCCAGCAAGGTCGCCGGCAAGGTCGGCTACGCGTACGCGCCGGTCAACCGGACGACGTCGTCGGGCTGGCTGTGGGCCTGGGCCCTCGCGATGCCGAAGACCACCAAGAACGCCGACGCCGCCTGGAAGTTCATCGCCTGGGCCACCGGCAAGGAGTACGAGAAGCTGGTCGGCTCCTCCCTCGGCTGGTCCCGGGTGCCGGCTGGCAAGCGCCAGTCCACCTACGAGATCCCGGAGTACCGGCAGTCCGCCACCGCCTTCGCCGACCTCACCCTGAAGTCGATCCAGGAGGCCGACCCGGTCAACCCCGGCCGGCAGCCCCGTCCCGCGCTCGGGGTGCAGTTCGTCGGCATCCCCGAGTTCGCCGACCTCGGCACCAAGGTCTCGCAGGAGGTCTCCGCCGCCATCGCCGGCAGCACCACCGTGGAGAAGGCACTCGCCGACGGCCAGCGACTGGCCGACGACGTCGCCAAGGAATACCGGTAGCCGCCGCCGGGGCCGGCCGCCGAACGGCCGGCCCCGGCCACCCCACGAGGTGAACCGATGACCCGGACCATCACCACCGGCGCACCGCCGCGCCGTGCCGTCCGACCCGTCCCGCTCGGCGCCCGGCAACGCTGGACCCGCCGCGCCCCGCTGCTGCCCGCACTGATCTTCGCGATCGTGGTGACCCAGATCCCGTTCCTGGTCACCCTCTACCTGTCCACCCTGGACTGGAACGCGCTGCGACCCGGCCGCCGCGCGTTCATCGGCCTCGCCAACTACGGCGAGGTGCTCACCGACGCCCGGCTGCGCGCCGCCCTGCTGAACACGGTGCTGCTCACCGCCGCCTCCGTCGTCGTCTCCGTCCTGCTCGGCCTCGGCCTGGCCATCCTGCTCGACCGCCGGTTCCCCGGACGCGGCGTCGTCCGCACCCTGCTCATCACACCGTTCCTGGTGATGCCCATGGCGGCGGCGCTGCTGTGGAAGCACGCCATCTACAACCCGTCGTACGGCCTGATCAACGGCATCGCCGGCGGCAGCACCGACTGGGTGTCGCAGTACCCGATGATCTCCGTGGTGACCACGCTGGTCTGGCAGTGGACCCCCTTCATGATGCTGATCATCCTGGCCGGGCTGCAGGGCCAGTCGCTGGAAACCCTGGAGGCCGCCCGGGTCGACGGGGCCGGGCCGTGGCAGGCCTTCACCCGGGTGACGCTGCCCTACCTGCGCCCCTACCTGGAGCTGGGCGCCCTGCTCGGCTCCATCTATCTGGTGCAGACCTTCGACGCCGTCTTCACCATCACCCAGGGCGGCCCCGGCACCGCCACCACCAACCTGCCGTACGAGATCTACCTGACCACCTTCCGCAAGTTCGAGTACGGCGAGGCCGCCGCGGCCGGCGTCGTGGTGGTGATCGGCACGATCGTGGTCGCCACCTTCGCGCTGCGGGTGATCTCCAGCCTCTTCCGGATGGAGGGTGCGCGATGACCAAACTGACCCGGCACCCGTCCCGGCGCCGGCCCACCAGCCCGACCCGGCGGGCCAGCGGCGTGCGTGGGGCGGCCTGGACCACGCTGGCCTGGCTCGCCGGACTGCTGTTCTTCCTGCCGGTGCTGTGGATGGTCCTCACCGGATTCAAGCGGGAGGTCGACGCGGCCAGCAACCCGCCGACCTGGTCCTTCACCCCGGTGCTCGACGGCTATCGGCAGGTCTTCGACCGGGACCTCACCCCGTACCTGCTCAACTCGGTGACCGCCAGCCTGGTCTCCACCCTGCTGGTGCTCCTGCTGGCCACCCCCGCGGCGTACGCGTTGTCGATCCGGCCGGTCGCCAAGTGGCGGGACGTGCTGTTCTTCTTCATCAGCACCAAGATGCTGCCCGCGGTCGCCGCGCTGCTGCCGATCTACCTGCTGGTCAAGCACCTCGGGATGCTCGACAACGTCTGGACCATGGTCGTCCTCTACACGTCGATGAACCTGCCGCTCGCGGTCTGGATGATGCGCTCGTTCCTGCTGGAGGTCCCCTCGGCGCTGATCGAAGCGGCGGCGATGGACGGCGCCAGCCTGACCGTCACGATCCGGCGGATCCTCCTGCCGATCGTCGCGCCGGGCCTGGCCGCCACCGCGCTGATCTGCTTCATCTTCAGCTGGAACGAGTTCTTCTTCGCGGTCAACCTCACCGCGACCCGGGCCGGCACCTCACCGATCTTCCTGGTCGGCTTCGTCACGTCCGAAGGGTTGTTCCTCGCCCGGCTCTGCGCGGCGGCGACCATCGTGTCGCTGCCGGTCGTGCTGGCCGGCTGGATCGCCCAGAAGCAGCTCGTCCGAGGACTCTCCATGGGGGCGGTCAAATGAAGGCAGCGGTCATCGTCACGCCGGGACAGATCTCGCTGGAGTCCGTGCCGGATCCCACGCCAGGGCCACGGGAGGTGGTCGTCGAGGTCGCCGGGTGCGGGATCTGCGGCACCGACCTGCACATCATGGACGGCGAGTTCGCACCCGCGTACCCGATCGTGCCCGGCCACGAGTTCGCCGGCACGGTGGTCGCCACCGGGCGGGACGTCACCGAGGTGCGACCGGGCGATGCGGTCGCCGTCGACCCGTCGCTGCACTGCGGCGAGTGCTACCAGTGCCGGCGCGGCCGGGGCAACCTCTGCGAACGCTGGGCGGCCATCGGCGTCACCGCCTCCGGCGGCGCGGCCGAGTACGCGGTGGCGCCGGTGCGGAACTGTTTCCTGCTCCCCGAGAGCATCGCGCCGGCGGACGCCGCGCTGATCGAACCGCTCTCCTGCGCGGTACGCGGCTTCGACGTGCTGCCCCGCCGGCTCGCCGACCACTACCTGATCTACGGCGCCGGCACCATGGGCCTGATGATGCTGGAGCTGGCGAAGCGCTGCGGCGCGGCCAGCGTCAGCGTGGTGGACCCGAACCCGGACCGGCTCGCCACCGCGGTGCGGCTGGGCTGCTCGGCCAGTGCCGCGAGCGCCGACGAGGTGCTCCGCCCCCGGGGGTGGGACGTGGTCATCGACTGTACGGGCGTGCGCGCGGCGATCGACGACGGGCTGGGCCGGGTCGCCCCGGCCGGGACATTCCTGCAGTTCGGCGTCTCGGAGTACCGCACCCGGGCCACGGTCGAGCCGTACCGGATCTACAACCGGGAGATCACCGTCACCGGCTCGATGGCGGTGCTGCACAGTTTCGAACGGGCCGGGGAACTGTTCGCCGCCGGCGTGCTCGACCCGGAGGTGTTCATCAGCCACCGCTTCCCGCTCGACCGGTACGCCGAGGCGATGGCCCAGTTCCGGGCCGGCGTCGGTCGCAAGATCCAGGTGACCGGGCCGGGCGGTGATGCCGACAGCCCGACCGGCAAATCAGTCTTTACCGGATGATGTCTGGCCTTTCGGACTACCGTTGGCGGGAGGCGGTCAGCCGCCCGTGCGGGCCGAGGACCGGCCGAGCGGGGCGGACCTCGGGAGGCGATACCGGTGACCATGGAAGCAGAGCGCACCCTGCGCGCGGAGGAGATCAGCCAGCTGGGTGAACTCGCCGCCCAGCTACGGGTGGACTCGATCCGCTGCAGCACCCAGGCCGGCTCCGGGCACCCCACCTCCAGCCTGTCGGCCGCCGACCTGATGGCGGTACTGATCTCCCGGCACCTGCGCTACGACTGGGTGAACGCCCGCAACCGCAACAACGACCACCTGATCTTCTCGAAGGGCCACGCCTCCCCCCTGCTGTACGCGGTCCTCAAGGCGGTCGGCGCGATCAGCGACCAGGAACTGATGGACACCTACCGCCAGCTCGGGTCGCGCCTGCAGGGCCACCCCACCCCGGCGCTGCCCTGGGTGGACGTCGCCACCGGCTCGCTCGGCCAGGGGCTGCCGGTCGGCGTCGGCATCGCGCTGGCCGGCCAGTACCTCGACCAGTTGCCGTACCACGTCTGGGTGCTCTGCGGCGACAGCGAGACCGCCGAGGGCTCCATCTGGGAGGCCCTGGACAAGGCCGGGCACTACGGGCTGCGCAACCTCACCGCGATCGTGGACGTGAACCGGTTCGGGCAGCGGGGGCCGACCGAGCTGGAGTGGGACCTGGACACCTACCGGCGGCGGGTCGAGGCGTTCGGCTGCCATCCCCTGGTCGTCGACGGCCACGACCTGGCGGCGATCGACGCGACGTTCAGCCGCGTCCGGCAGGCGACCGGGCCGACGGTGGTGCTCGCTCGCACGGTCAAGGGCAAGGGGGTGGCCGAGGTCGAGAACAAGCCGGGCTGGCACGGCAAACCCCTGAAACCCGACATGGCCGAACGGGCCGTCCAGGCGCTCGGCGGCGTCCGGCAGATCCGGGTCGCCGGCCCGAAGCCCGAGCCCGCCAAGCCCGCCGCCAAGCCCGAAGCCAAGCCGCCGGAGCTGCCCCGGTACGACAAGGGGGCGAAGGTGGCCACCCGGAACGCGTACGGTGAGGCGCTGCGCGCGCTGGGCTCCCGGCCGGACGTGGTCGCCCTGGACGGCGAGGTGAGCGACTCCACGCGGTCCGACAAGTTCGGCGAGGCCTACCCGGACCGGTTCTTCGAGATGTTCATCTCCGAACAGCAACTCGTGGCCGCCGCGGTCGGCCTGCAGGTACGTGGTTACCGGCCGTTCGCCGCGACCTTCGCGGCGTTCCTCTCCCGCGCCTACGACTTCATCCGGATGGCCGCCATCTCCCGGGCCGACATCGCCCTGTCCGGCTCGCACGCCGGGGTGGAGATCGGGGCGGACGGGCCCTCGCAGATGGGGCTGGAGGACCTCGCCGCAATGCGCGCCGTCCAGGGCTCGACCGTCCTCTATCCCAGCGACGCCGTGTCCTGCGCCGCCCTCGTCGCGCAGCTGGCCGACCGGAAGGGCGTCAGCTACCTGCGCACCACCCGGGGCAAGTACCCGGTGCTCTACGACAACGGCGACGAGTTCCCCATCGGGGGCAGCAAGCTGCTCCGCCCCGGTGACGACGTCGCGCTGATCGGCGCCGGGGTGACCGTGCACAACTGCCTCGCCGCCGCCGACGAGCTCGCGCGTGAGGGGATCGACGCTCGGGTCATCGACCTCTACTCGGTCAAGCCACTGGACCGGCAGCGGCTGCTCGACGCGGTGCGGGACACCGGCGGCCGGCTGGTGGTGGTCGAGGACCACTACCCGGAGGGCGGGCTGGGGTCGGCCGTGCTGGAGTCGCTGGCCGACCTCGCCGACCCGGTGCGGGTGACCCACCTGGCGGTCCGCGGGCTGCCCACCTCCGGCACGTCGACCCAGCTGATGGACCAGGCGGGGATCGGGGTGACCGCCATCGTCTCGGCGGCCCGCGCCCTGGGGTGACGGTCCCCGCGTCGTTTCACCCCCGCCGGCGCGGGTACCCGCAGGTCCGGTCCGAGAGGGGGGTCCAGGTGAACTACACCGAGTTCATCCAGTCGGTGGCGGCGAAACCGCTGGCCGCACCGGCGCAGGCCGAGCCGATCACCCGCGCCACGCTCGTGACGCTGGCGGAACGGATCACCGGCGGGCAGGCGCGGGACCTCGCCACCCAGCTTCCCGAGGAACTGCGGTCGTGTGTCGACAAGCCCGACGAGCACCCCGAACCGTTCGGGCTGACGGAGTTCCTCGAGCGGGTGCAGAACCGGGCCGCGGTCGACCGCCAGGAGGCCACCGACGGCGCGCGCGCCGTGCTGGACACCCTGCGGGAGAAGATCAGCGCCAAGGAGTACGGCGACGTCGTCGACCAGTTGCCGCAGGAGTTCTGGCAGCTGACCGGACCATCGGTCAACCGGTTCGAAACCCGCCGGGTCGGCACCTAGGGCGCTCGGGGGGTCACCCCTGCAGCCGGATCTCAGCCGGCTCGCGATCGCTGCGCAGCCCCTTCCAGGACGGGTGCCGCAGCCGCCGGTCCGGGGTCCAGGACCGGAAGGTGACGTCCCCGACCAGGGCCGGGTCGACCCAGACGGCGTGGCGGGCGTGCTCGCGTGGCACCGGGGAGTCGAACGGCGAGTCCGGCCGGCCCAGCGGCTCCAGGCGCCGCTGCAGGTCGCGCAGCACGGTCTGGGTGAAGCCGGTGCCGACGTGACCGATGTAGATCAGCTTGTCGTCCGCGTCGTACATGCCGAGCAGCAGGGAACCGATGGTGCCGGCCCGCCGGCCGGACCCCGGCTTCCAGCCACCGACGATCACCTCGACCGTGTCGTTGAGCGGCACCTTGACCCATGCCGGTGCCCGGCGGCCGGGCTGGTACGGCGCACCCAGCTGCTTGGCGACGACCCCCTCCAGGCCGAGTTCGGCCGCCGCCGTGGCCAGGTCCCGGCCGGCCTCGCCGGTCCAGTACGGCGGCGTGTCGACGCTCTCGCCGCTGACGCTCAGCTCCTCCAGCGCCGCGCGGCGCTCGGTGTACGGCAGCGCGGTGAGGTCCCGTCCGTCCAGGTGCAGGAGGTCGAACAGGTACAGCCGCACCGGGGTCGCCTCGACCAGCGCGGCGGCCGGCGCCCGGACGTGCATCCGGTGCTGCAACGCCGAGAAGCTGGGCCGCCCCTGGCCGTCGAGCGCCACGATCTCCCCGTCGAGCACCGCCCGCCGCCCCGCCAGCAGCCGCGCCAGCTCGCCCAGCTCCGGATACGCCCGGGTGACGTCCCGGTCGTTGCGGCTGAGCAGCCGCAACCCGCCGTCGACGTAGGCGATCGCGCGGACGCCGTCCCACTTGAACTCGTAGCCCCAACCCGACCCGGTGGGCAGCGCGCCGCTGGAGGCGAGCATCGGCGGCACGAGCTTCGGCATCCTGGCACCCACGCCTCGATCATGGCCAACGCCGCCGCCGGGCAACGCCGGTTTCCGGCCTTTCGCCCGGTGGCCGGACCGCCGTCGTTTGTGGCAGGCGGCGGCGGGTAGCCACCCGGTCTCCAGGACGGGAAGGACGGGGCATGGCTGAACTGGAGTTCGTCGAGAAGGTGGCGGCGGGGGCCGGGGTCCCGGCGGAGACGGCGCGAGCGCTGACCGACGCCACCCTGCGTACCCTCGCGGAGCGGATCAGCGGCGGCGAGGCGGCCGACCTGGCCGACCACGTGGCGCACCAGTTGCGTCCGCTCCTGGCCCGGGCCCGCCCCGAGGAGCCGGAGGCATTCGGGTACGACGAGTTCCTGCGCCGGGTGGCGGAGCGCGCGGGAGTGGAACGTGAGGTCGCCGAGCGGGGCGCCCGGGCCGTCCTGCGGACCCTGGACCCCGTGGTCGGGCACCAGGAATTCACGAACGCGCTGTCGCAACTGCCGGCGGACATCCGGAACCTGGCCCAGCCGGTGCCCCGCGGGCGCTGACCGCGCGGCTCAGGCGGCCAGCCGGGGCGGACGAACACCCAGCGGCGACGCCCCAAGAGGCGGCCGGGGCAGGCATTTCCGTGGTCCCGGCGGTCGCCCGTGGACCGCCGGGACTCCTCCGGTCAGCCGGGCAGGTACAGGAACGACCACTGGTGGCCGTCGAGGTCCCGGAACCCGCGCATGTACATGAACCCGAGGTCCTGGCCCGGGCCCAGCGACTGCCCGCCCGCGACCGCCGCCAGGTCGACCAGCTCGTCGACCCGTTCCCGCCGGTCAACGCCGAGGCCGACGATGACCTCCCGGCTGGTCGCGGTGTCGCACACCGCGGTGCCGGCGAACGCGGCGAAGGCCGCCGGAGTGTGCAGGATCAGGTGGGTGCTGCCGCCGAGAGTGAGCTGGGCGCTCTCCCCGCCGGGCTGCCGGGGCCCGGCGGTGAAGCCGAGGGCGGTGAAGAACTCGACCGCCCGGTCGAGGTCGCGTACCGGCAGGTTGACGAACGTTCCGCTGCTCATCGGGTCTCCTCCGGCGACTCCAGGAGTTGCTTGAGGGCGGCCAGCCGGTCCCGCCAGTACGCCCGGAGCCGGTCCGCCTCGTCGGCGTCGGCCAGCTTCTCGTGCAGGACCGCCACCCGCGCCTTTGCCTCGCCCGCCGGGGTGAAGCCGACGGCGATCCGGGTGGGCCCACCCGCCCAGTCCGCCCGGAAGGTCTTCGGCGCGGTGGCGGTACGGACCCGCACCGGCACGTCCGGCAGCCACCGCCGGCGTACGGCCTCGTCGGCGAACGCGGCGAACAGCACCGCTACCGGCACCGCCACGGTCCGGCTGCCGGTGGCCTCGAAGCCGCCGCCCCGGCGCTGCCCCGGCTCGCGCAGCCCGCGCGCCTGCTCGTACCCGACGGTGACCGTCTGCGCCCACCAGCCGGGCACGTCGTGCGTGGTGACCAGCCAGCGCGCGATCTCGGTGTGGCCGCGCTCGGCGGCACCCCACTCGTCGAGCAGCCGGAACCAGTCGTCCCAGGCGCGTCCGGTCCGCTCGCGCAACACCGCATCCGAGACCCGGTCCCGCTGCCCCCGGCCGCCGGCGGCGGCCGGAACGGGGTCGGGCGTGCCGGCGGTCGTGGGGGCCGGGGTGCCGGTGGTGGCCTTGGCGAGTAGCTGGCGGCGGGCGGTCGCGTAGCTCTCGCCGGTCTTCGCCATCCGGGCCCGCACCCGGGTCTTGAACGACTTCTGGGTCGTCATCACATGCTCCCGTCGGCGGCGCGGTCGCAGGGACTCACGCTCCCGTCGACCTCGCCGCACTGGAGTGCATGTGGCGTGTCGAGGTGGGCCAGTCGGCACCGCGCCCCGAGGACCCGAGGTCCCCTTTGCCTCCGCGAGGCCGGCGGCGTGAGCACCGGGCAGGAGGTGAGGCGCGGGACTGCGCCGGGGCAAGCATACGCCTCCGAACGCCCGGGGTGGGGGAGGTCAGCTCATCGGGCCGGTTCGGCGGTCTGCTCCCAGATCGACTTCATCTCGTCGAAGGCCTGTTCCATGAGCTGCACCATCGCCTCCCGGGCGCGCTCGCCGTCGTGCCGCTGGATCGCCTGGGCGACCTCGGCGTGCAGCTGCAGCGCCTGCTCGTGCGGGTGGTGGGGCATCAGGTGGTGCTTGTGTCGGCCGGTGAGCACCTCCGCGACCAGATCCTGCAACCGGACGAACATCTCGTTGCCGGAGGCGAGCAGCACCCGCCGATGGAACTCGATGTCGAGGCGCAGGAAGCGCTCCTCGTCGCCGGCCTTGCCGGCGGCCCACATCTTCGCCGCGAGTCCGACCAGATCGCTCGCCTCGTCGTGGCCGGCCCGGTTGGCGGCCAGCAGGGCGGCGTGCGGCTCGATGGCGGTGCGCAGCTCGGTGATCGACCGGAGCTGGGTGATCCGGCTGTTCGAGGCGAGCCGCCAGCGGATCACCTGCGGGTCGAAGACGTTCCAGTCGTGCGCCGGCCGGATCGTCACCCCGACCCGTCGGCGGGTCTCGATGAACCCGATCGACGCCAGGACCCGCAGCACCTCGCGGACCACCGAGCGGGACACCTCGTAGCGGTCCACCAGATCGTCGATGTTGAGGACCGCCCCGGGGGCGAATTCGCCGCCGCAGATGGCGGTGCCGAGGTGCTCAAGGACACGTGCATGCAGCCCGGCTTCGGCTGGGGCGTGCTGGGCGGTGGTGCCCCCGGAGGAGTACGGTTCCACGCCAAGGATCATATCAGTTGGGTCTACCCCTTGAATAAGTCAGCTTTTTCGGCCTAGCATCCCGACGTTAAGCGGATGTAAACCCCGAGGTGGCGCCCATCAGGGGCCGCGACCGGGACCGAAGGAGAGATAAGCGTGCGACGTCGATCGATAATCGGCACTTCGCTGGCCGTCGTCGCCGCCATGGGCCTGTCCGCCTGCGGCGGCGGGGCCGACGGCGGCAGCGGGTCGAAAACCCTGCGCGTGACGCTGGTGAACCACGTCTGGACGGAGAACATCAAGAAGGCCCTGCCGGAGTTCGAGAAGCAGACGGGCCTCAAGGTCGAGGTCACCCAGCTCGGTGAGGACCAGCTCTCCGACCAGTACAACGTCAAGCTGAACGCCGGGTCCAGCGACCTCGACGTGATGATGTACCGGCCGCTGCAGGAGGGGAAGCTGTTCGCCAAGAACAAGTACCTCGCCGACCTGACCGACCGGACCAAGTCCGACAGCGCCTTCGAGTTCAGCGACTTCCAGGCCGGTCCGGTGCAGGCCACCACGTACGAGGACAAGATCGTCGGCGTGCCGATCATCACCGAGCAGGAGGTCCTCTACTACCGCAAGGACCTGCTGGAGAAGTCCGGTTTCACCGCCCCGCCGAAGACCCTTGACGAGCTCAAGACGCAGGCGGCGAAGGTCGCGGCCGACAACCCCGGAGTCGCGGGCTTCGTGTCCCGTACCGGCAAGGCGGCCGCGGTCACGCAGTTCTCCAGCTTCCTGTACAGCTTCGGCGGCGACTTCGTCGACGGCAGCGGGAAGGCCTCGGTCAACACCGAGCAGGCCAAGCAGGCGTACGCCTACTACGGCGGGCTGCTCCGCGACCACGGCCCGAAGAACCTCAGCACCGACATGAGCTGGTCCGAGGCGATGGCGATCTTCACCCAGGGCAAGGCGGCCTTCTACACCGAGGCCAACTCGCTCTACAAGAACGCCACCGACCCGGCCAAGTCGAAGGTCTCCGACACCGTCGGCTTCGCGACCTTCCCGGCCGGCCCGGCCGGCTCGAAGCCGTACAACATCCCGTCCTGGGCGCTCGGCATCAACGACGCGTCGAAGAACAAGGACAACGCCTGGAAGTTCATCCAGTGGGCGGCCGGCAAGGAGCAGTCCCTGACGCAGCAGAAGGCCGGCGTCCCCGGCGCCCGGGCCTCCGTCTGGGACAACCCGGAGGGCACCGCGACCTACCCGAAGGACCTCGCCGAGGCCACCAAGGTCAGCACCGCCAACGGCATCGGCCACGACCGTCCGCTGGTCGTGAAGGTCGCCCAGGCTCGCGAGATCGTCGGCCAGCCGATCGTCGACGCGATCACCGGCAAGGACGCGGCCGCCTCGGCGGACGCGGCGAACGAGGCGTTCCAGAAGTTCCTCGACGACGAGGCGAAGTAGTCCGACCGCGGGGTGGCAGGGCTGACCGGCCCCGCCACCCCGCGCCGGGACCCTGGCCCTGAACACCCGGAGACCTCATGTCAGCCGTCACCACACCCGTCACCAGATCGCCCGACGCCAGCCCGGCACCCTCGGCGGAGTCGGCCTGGTCGCGCTGGGCCAACGCGCACCGCAAGTGGCTCTTCGCGGCACCCGCCATGGCATTCGTCGCCGTGCTGATCATCTTCCCGGTGGCGTGGACCGGATACCTCAGCCTGACCGACGCCGAAGGTTCGGTACGCGCCGAGAGCCAGTTCATCGGGTTCCAGAACTACCTCGACGTGCTCACCGACACCGAACGGTTCTGGCCGGCGGTGTGGCGAACCGTCTTCTTCACCGGCGTCGTGCTCCTCGTCGAGGTCGTGCTCGGCATGGCGATCGCCCTGCTGCTGTGGCGACCGTTCCGCGGTGAGAAGTGGGTCCGGGTCGCCATCCTCCTGCCGCTGGTGGCCACCCCGGTCGCGGTCGGCATGATGTGGCGGCTGATCTTCGACCCCAACATCGGGATGGCGAACCAGATGCTCAGCTGGGTCGGCATCGGCCCCCAGCCCTGGCTGGCCGGCCAGAGTTCGGCCCTGCCGACGACGATGTTCATCGACATCTGGCAGTGGACCCCGATGGTCGTGCTGATCCTGCTCGCCGGGTTGACGTCGCTCTCCGACGAGCCCCAGGAGGCGGCCCTCATCGACGGCGCCAGCACCTGGCAGCGGTTCCGGCACGTCACCCTGCCGCTGCTGATGCCCACCGTGATCGTCGCGATCCTGCTGCGCGGCATCGATGCGCTGAAGACCTTCGACATCCTCTACGCCACCAAGGGCCGCGGCGGCGGGTCGTTCCACGAGGTGGAAACCCTCAACGTCTACGCGTACGGCCTCAGCTTCGACTACAACGACTACGGCGTCTCATCGACGGTCCTCATCATCTTCTTCCTGATCATCATCGGGGTGATGTGGGCTCTGACCTACCGCAAGAAGGGGCTGCAGCGATGAACCCGGGCAAGCCGTTCAAGGTGTTCAAGGCGCTGGCGCTGGCCGTCGTGGTGATCTCGCTGGTCGCGCCGCTGCTCTGGATGCTCGCCGCCTCGTTCAAGACCAACGTCGACATCTACGACACCAGCAAGGCGTTCTCCTTCTCGCCCACGCTGGACAACTACCACAACGTGCTCCAGCAGGCGAACTACGTCCAGTTCATCGGCAACAGCCTCTGGGTGGCGTTCGCCGCCACGGTGCTCTCCCTCATCCTCGGGGTGCCCGCCGCGTACTCGATGAGCCGCTTCAACATGAAGAAGTCCGCGCTCGTCGTGCTCATGGCTCGGGTCATCCCCGGTGTGTCGCTCCTGGTGCCCTGGTACTACGTCTTCTCGAACCTGCAGATGGTCGGCGGCTTCACGGTGCTGATCCTCAGCCACATGTTCGTGTCGCTGCCGCTGATCGTCTACATCATGATGGGCTTCTTCGACAGCCTGCCGGAGGACCTGGAAGAGGCGGCGCTGGTCGACGGGCTGACCCACATCGGCGCGTTCCGCCGGATCACGCTGCCGCTGTCCGTACCGGGCATCGCGACCGCCGGGATTCTGTCCTTCATCTTCTCCTGGAACAACTTCATGTTCGCCCTGGTGCTCTCCGGCGCGGACACGAAGACCCTGCCCGTGGCGATTTTCGACTTCGTCGGCTACGCCAGCATCGACTGGGGCGGCCTGATGGCCGCGGCCGCCGTGGTCACCCTGCCGATCATGGTGATCGCCCTGTTCGTGCAGAAGTACATCGTCTCCGGCCTCACCGCCGGTGCCACGAAGGGCTGAGCAGCATGACCACCATCGCACGTATCGAGACCTTCCTCGTCGCCCCCCGCTGGCTCTTCGTCCGCGTCGAGACCACCGACGGGATCGTCGGCTGGGGCGAGGCGACCTGCGAGGGCCGGTCCGAGACCGTCCGCACCGCCGTCGAGCAGCTCAGCGAACTGCTGATCGGCCAGGACGCGCTGCGCATCGAGGACCACTGGCAGGTCATGACCAAGGGCTCGTTCTACCGCGGTGGGCCGATCCTGGCCAGCGCCGTGGCCGGCCTCGACCAGGCGCTGTGGGACATCGCCGGCAAGCACTACGGCGCCCCGGTGCACCAGCTGCTCGGTGGCCCGGTCCGGGACCGGATCCGGGTGTACGGCTGGGTCGGCGGCGACGAGCCCAGTGAGGTCCGCGACCAGATCAGCGCCGCCGTCGACACGGGCCTCACCGCGGTGAAGATGAACGCCTCGGGCCGGATGAGCCCGGTGGCCTCGGTGGCCGAACTCGACGGGGTGGTCCAGCGGGTGGCCGCGGCCCGCGAGGTGCTCGGTGATCAGCGGGACGTCGCGGTCGACTTCCACGGCCGGTTCAGCCTCGCCACCGCCCGCCGGGTTGCCCCGCTGCTCGAGCCCTACCGGCCGTTCTTCCTCGAGGAGCCGGTGGTTCCGGAGAACTCACACCTCATCGGCGAGTTGGTCCGCGCCACCACCACGCCGGTGTCCACCGGGGAGCGGCTCTACAACCGGCAGGAGTTCCTGCCGGTGCTCCAGGCCGGCATCGCGGTCGCCCAGCCGGACCTCTCGCACGCGGGTGGCATCACCGAGGTCCGCAAGATCGCCGCGCTGGCCGAGGTGTACGACGTACAGCTCGCGCCGCACTGCCCGCTCGGCCCGATCGCCCTGGCGTCCTGCCTGCAGGTCGGCTTCGCCACGCCGAACTACCTGATCCAGGAGCAGAGCATCGGCATCCACTACAACCTCGGCGCCGAGGTGCTCGACTACTGCCTCGACAAGAAGCCGCTGAGCTTCGTCGACGGCCACGTCGAGCGGCTCACAGGACCCGGCCTCGGCATCGAGATCGACGAAGACGCGGTGCGGGCGGCGGACAAGCGCGGCCACGCCTGGCGCAGCCCCACCTGGCGGCACCGCGACGGCTCCTACGCGGAATGGTGACCACATGACCGTCAATCTCACCGCCGAACTCGCCGCCGCCCGGATCCTCGCGGTCATCCGGGGCACGGACACCGCCGGTGCGATCGCCGCCGGCACCGCCCTGCTGGAAGAGGGCGTACGCATTGTCGAGGTGGCCCTCACCACGCCGAACGCGGCGTCGGCCGTCGAGGCGCTGCGCGCGGCCGCGCCCGCCGGGTCCCTGGTCGGCGCCGGAACGGTGCTCACCGCCGCCGACGTCGCCGACGTGGCCGCCGCGGGCGCGCAGTTCGTGGTGACGCCGGCCGTGGTCGAGTCGATCCCCGAGGCGGCGCGGCGCGGCCTGCCCGTCGCCGCCGGCGCGTTCACCCCGACCGAGGCGTACACCGCGATGCGGATGGGGGCGTCGGCGATCAAGCTGTTCCCGGTGTCGGTGGGAGGCCCGGCGTACCTGAGGGCGGTGCGCGACCCGTTCCCGGACATCCCGTTCGTCGCGGTCGGCGGGGTCGGTCTGGCCGACCTGCCCGGCTACTTCGCCGCCGGGGCGATCGCCGTCGGCGTGGGCGGGCCGCTGGTCGGCGACGCGGCCTCCGGCGGCGACCTCGACGCCCTGCGGGAACGGGCCCGCGCCTACCTGGCTGCCACCTCGTGACCGCCGTCGACCTGCTCTCGTTCGGCGAGGCCCTGGTCTCGCTGCGCTCGGCCGGGCCGCTCGCCGCCAGCAGCCCGCTCACACCGCACCTCGCCGGAGCGGAGTGCAACGTGGCCATCGGCGTGTCCCGGCTCGGGCACCGCGCGGCCTTCGCCGGCCGGGTCAGCGAAGACGAGCTGGGCGGGTTCCTGCTGCGGCAGCTGCGGGCCGAGTGCGTCGACGTGGCGCACGTGACCCGCGATCCGCAGCGCTCGGCCGGGCTTATGTTCCTGGAGCGGCGCACCGCCGACCTGACCCGGGTGATCTACCAGCGGGCCGGGTCGGCCGGATCGGCGCTCCGCGTCGACGACCTGCGGGCCGCCCTGGCTGCCGGGGCGCGGGTGCTGCACCTGACCGGGATCACCCCGGCGCTGTCCGACAGCGCCCGGGAGGCCACGACGTGGGCGGCGGAGAGCGCCGCCCGGGCCGGGTCACTGGTCTGCCTCGACGTCAACTACCGGGCGAAGCTGTGGAGCCGGGACGCCGCCCGGACGGTGCTCGCCCCGCTCGCCGACCACGTCTCGGTCGTCGTGGCCTCCGCGGACGAGCTGGACCTCGTCGGCGCGCCGGGCGCCGACGAGCAGACCGTGGTGGCCCGGCTGCTGGACCGGGGTGTGTCGACCGTGCTGGTGAAGCTCGGCGGCGACGGCGCCCGCGCGTACACCCGGGACGGCTGCCGGCACGCGGCGGCGCTGCCCGTGACGGCGGTCGACACCGTCGGCGCGGGGGACGCCTTCACCGCCGGCTACCTCTCCGGCCACCTGGACGGACTCGACCTGGCCGGGCGGCTGCACCGCGCGGTCACCCTCGGCGCCTTCGCCGTCGCCGGGCACGGCGACTGGGAGGCCCTGCCGCGCCGCGACGAGCTGTCCCTCCTGGACGACCTGCTGCCCGGCAGCACCCTTCGCTGATCCACCCCGAGAAAGGCACCCGCGTGAAGATCGTCGCAGCGGACGTCATCGTCTCCAGCCCCGACCGCAACTTCGTCACCCTCAAGATCACCACGGACGAGGGGCTGACCGGACTGGGAGACGGCACCCTCAACGGGCGCGAACTCTCCGTCGCGTCCTACCTGGCCGATCACGTCGTCCCCCTGCTGATCGGGCGGGACCCGCACCAGATCGAGGACACCTGGCAGTTCCTCTACCGGTCGGCGTACTGGCGGCGCGGCCCGGTCACCATGGCCGCCATCGCGGCCGTGGACGTCGCCCTCTGGGACATCAAGGCCAAGGCCGCCGGGATGCCGCTCTACCAGCTCCTCGGCGGCGCCTCCCGGACCGGCATCATGGCCTACGGGCACGCCTCCGGCCGGGACCTGCCGGAGCTGTTCGACTCGATCCGCCACCACCTCGACCTCGGCTTCCGGTCGATCCGGGTGCAGACCTCGGTGCCCGGCATCAACGCCGTCTACGGGGTGGCCGCGCAGCCCAGCGCCGACGGCAAGCGCTACGACTACGAGCCGGCCCAGCGCACCCCGCTGCCCGCCGAGGAGGACTGGGACACCCGCGCCTACCTGCGCCACCTGCCCGGCGTCTTCGAGGCGGTGCGCAACGAGTTCGGCCCCGAGCTGCCGCTGCTGCACGACGGGCACCACCGGATGACCCCCATCCAGGCCGCCAAGCTCGGCAAGGCCCTCGAACCGTACGACCTGTTCTGGCTGGAGGACTGCACCCCGGCCGAGAACCAGGAGGCGTTGCGGCTGGTCCGTCAGCACACCACCACCCCGCTGGCCATCGGCGAGATCTTCAACACCGTCTGGGACTACCAGACCCTGATCCGGGAACAGCTGATCGACTACGTCCGGTCGGCCGTCACCCACACCGGCGGCATCACGGCCATGCGCAAGCTGCTCGACTTCGCCGCCCAGTACCAGATCAAGTCCGGCATCCACGGCCCCACCGACATCTCGCCGGTCGGCATGGCCGCCGCGCTGCACCTGGATCTGGCCATCCACAACTTCGGCATCCAGGAGTACATGCAGCACGGGGCGCTCACCAACGAGGTGTTCCGGCAGTCGTTCACCTTCGCCGACGGGTACCTGCACCCGGGAGAGCAGCCCGGCCTCGGCGTGGAACTCGACGAGGAGGCCGCCGCGCGGTTCCCGTACCAGCCGGCGTACCTGCCGTACAACCGGCTCAAGGACGGCACCGTCCATGACTGGTGAGCGGCGGCCCACCCGACACGTCGTGGTGATGGGCGTGTCCGGGGCGGGCAAGACGACGGTGGCCCGGGGGATCAGTGAGCTGACCGGGCTGCGGTTCGCCGAGGCGGACGAGTTCCACTCGGCGGCCAACGTGGCGCAGATGCGGGCCGGCATTCCGCTCGACGACGCGCAGCGCTGGCCCTGGCTGCGCGCCCTCGCCGGCTGGATGGCCGACCGGCACGCCGAGGGGGTCTCCACCATCCTGGCCTGCTCGGCGCTGAAACGCGCCTACCGGGATGTGCTGCGGCAGGGGCCGCCGGACGTGGAGTTCCTCCACCTGGACGGGACGGCGGAGCTGATCCGGGACCGGTTGAGCCGGCGGGTCGGGCACTACATGCCGGCGAGCCTCCTCGACTCGCAACGGGCCACCCTGGAGCAACTGGACCCGGACGAGTCCGGGGTGGTGCTGCAGGTGACGGCAGCACCGGCCGAACTGGTCACGGCGGCGATCGCGCGGCTCCGCCTGCCGTTGCTGGGCACGGCGGCCGCCGGCCGCTGACCGGCCGCCGGCCCGGGGGTGCGGGGCGCCGACACCGAGACACCGGGCCGGTGGCGGCGCGAGCGGGCGGCGCCGCCGATGGTCAGTCGGGCAGCGCGTCGAGATAGACCCAGCGGCCGTCCTCCCGGACGAAACGGCTCTGTTCGTCCAGCGAGCCCGGGCGGCCCGCCTCGCGGTAGTGGGCGCGGAACCGGACTGTGCCGGCGGTGTCGAAGAGGCCACCCCGGTCGGTCCCGAGGATCTCCAGCCGGATCCACCGCTGCCCCGGATCCAGCCGCAGCCGCGCCGGCCGGGTGCTGGAGTGCCAGCTGCGCAGCAGATAGTCGGCGTCCCCGACGGCGAAGGCGCTGTACCGGGAGCGCATCAACGCCTCGGCGGTCGCCGCCGTGGACGCGCCCTGGTGGACCGGGCCGCAACAGTCCGCGTACGGCACACCGGAGCCGCACGGACAGGTTCCGGTCGGAACGGCCGCGCTCCGGCGGCCAGCGCGTTTCGCCATCCGGCCATTCTCGTCGACCGGTCAGCGCGGCGCGCGAGTCGCCCTGCCCACCGGCTTGCGGCCGGGCGTGCTCGCCGTGTTCCGCTTGCCGAACGACGCCATGGTGGTGGCCTTCTTCGCCGCCTTCGCCGGGGCCCGGCTCGCGGCGGTCGTGCGGGTCAGCGACGCCTCCGTCGCCCGCTTGGCCGGCGCCTTCGCGGCAACCCTCTTCGCCGTGGCCTTCTTCGCGGGCGCCTTCTTCGCCGCTGCCTTCGTGGCCGGCGCCTTCGTCGCCGGCGCCTTCGTGGCGGGCACCTTCTTCGTCCGGGCGGGGGTCGCCGTGGCCGCGGTGGCCTTCTTCCGGGCGGCTCGGGCCGTCGTCGGGGTCGGCTTGCCACCCGGCGTCTTCGCCTGGGTGGCCCCGGTGGCCCGTTTCGCGACGGTCGCGACCTTCTTGGCCGCGGCCTTGTTCGGCATCGGAGCCTTCCGCGCGCCGGTGGCCTTCCGGGCGCTGCTGGGCCTGGTCGCCGCCTGGGCCATCGTCACTCCTCCTCGGCTGCGTCGTCCGCGCCGGTGGCCCGGGGACGCCCGGGCGTCCGCCGGCCGGCACGCTCGGCGGGCCGGTGTCTTCCCCCGAACCGGGCGACCAAACGCGGATCCGGCCCAGCCGCAATTGGCTCAGTGGTGGAGGTACGGATCGGATTCCTGGCGCCGGTCGGCGAGGACCTCGGCGGCCCGCAGGGTGGTCGCGGGACACCGCCGGGCCGGTGGAACCGTTAGCGTGGGACGGAACATGGAGCTGACGACGGGGATCCGCAGCGGCCGGACGGGGTGGGCGGCCGGATGAGCCCGACGCAACGCCGCCTCGACCCGGACACGGTCCGCCGGTACGTCGCCGCGTCCCTCGGCCCCGCGCCCCGGGTGACCGGATGCGGGCCGATGACCGGCGGCGGCTTCGCCGCCGTCTGGTGGGTGAACCTGGCCGACGGGCGCGCGGTGGTGCTCAAGGTGGGGCCGCCGGCACAGGTGCCGCTGTTGCGCTACGAGCACGACATGGTCGGCGCCGAGGCCCGCTACCTGCAGCTGGTCACCGAGCGCGCGCCCGCCGTTCCCGTCCCGCCGCTGCTTCACCACGGCAGCGACCCGGTGCTGGGTGACTGGCTGCTCACCGGCCTGCTGCCCGGCCGCAGCCTGTGGGAGCTGACCCAGGCCGGCGACGACACCGACGAGGTCCGGGCCGAGTTCGGCGTCGCGCTGGCCGCCCTGCACGGGATCACCGGTGACCGGTACGGCTACGACGGCGGCCGCGCGGGCGCCGACACCTGGCGGGGCGCGTATCTGGCCATGCTGGACGATCTGCTCGCCGACGCGGCGGACTGGCGGGTGCCGTTGCCGGTGCCGGCGGACCGGGTCCGGGAGCTCGTCGACCGACACGCTCCCGTGCTCGACGCGGTACGCCGCCCAGCACTGCTGCACTTCGACGGCTGGGCGGGCAACGTGCTCGCGGTCGCCGGCCCGGACGGTACGCCCCGGCTCAGCGGTCTGGTCGACGGCGAGCGATACCTGTGGGGCGACCCGCTGATGGACCTGGTGTCGCCGCTGTTGTTCCAGCGAACCGAAGACGAACTGGACGACCCCGTGGTGCGGGCCTACCGGACGATCGCGCCGTTCCCCCTGGACACCGGAACGCGTCGCCGCCTGAGCGTCCCTGATCAGCTTAGCGATCCTGAGTCGGATGGGGTTTCCGGGATCGTTTCCCACCGTGGTGGGGTCGCGTGGGCGTGGAGGTGGAA